>CAIMLY010000229.1 GCA_903842425.1 uncultured Alphaproteobacteria bacterium
CCCGGAGGAGCAGGTTGTCGAGGGCGCCCTGGACCACCTTTCCCCCCTGCTGGATGCGCCGCCCCTGGGCGAGGCTGGCCTGGGTGTCGAGGGCCACCGCCTGGACGGGCACCGCGTCGGCATAGCCGTCCACCAGGGCGCCGGCGCCCCTTGGGAAGCCGATGAAGGGCGTTTCCACGCCGGCGGCGCGGACCCTGCGGATGATTTCCTGGTGGGGCCGGGTCACGACCCGCTGGAAGACATCCTCCGACAGCCCTTCGGCCCAGCTCTCGAAGAGCTTGAGCACCTGGGCTCCGCTCTGCGCCTGGAGGACCAGGTAACGGGCGGTCGCCTCGACCAGGATCTCCAGGATCTGGTCCAGCCGGTCCGGCTGCTCGTAGGCGAAGGTCCGGGCCCCGGCCCGGTCGGAACCCCGGCCCTCGATCATGTAGGTCGCCACCGTCCAGGGAGCGCCCGCAAAGCCGATGAGCGCGCGGTCCGGTTCGAGGCGCGCCCGGACCCGGGACAGGGTTTCCCCGATGGAAGCCAGGCGGGCGGTGGAGGCGTCGATCTCTCCCGCCAGGGCGGCGATCTCCGGCAGGGCGCCGAGGCGGGGCCCCTCCCCGGCCTCGAACCAGACCTCCTGCCCGAGGGCCTGGGGAATGAGGAGGATGTCCGCAAACACGATGGCGGCGTCGAAGGGAAACCGCCGCATGGGCTGGAGGGTCGCCTCCGCCGCCATTTCGGGATCAAAGCAGAAGGCCAGGAAGTCCTTCGCCCGGGTCCGGAGCTCCCGGTACTCCGGAAGCGACCGCCCCGCCTGCCGCATGAACCAGACCGGCGGACGGTCAAAGCGCTCGCCGGCGAGGGTCCTGAGCAGTTTCGGGGTCGACG
This sequence comes from uncultured Alphaproteobacteria bacterium, assembly GCA_903842425.1. GTDB lineage: Bacteria > Pseudomonadota > Alphaproteobacteria > Caulobacterales > Caulobacteraceae > Phenylobacterium. Next base: position 874 of record CAIMLY010000229.1, read on the forward strand.
TGTCAGTCATGACGCCCTTAAACCCCGCCCCGCTGTCCGGCTCAAGCGCCGGCGTCGGTCCGGTCCGCCCTCTTTCACATCACAGGCTTTCTTTCTCGGGTAGCGAAGGAAGAAGGCCGGCCGGAAACCGGGGAGCCCTGCACGCGCCGCCAGCCCGTCCCCAGCCCGTCCGGTTGGCCATCCCCAGTCCAGGCCTTAACCCGAAAGCGCCTGTGTAGAGTTTCTAATGAACTGAAATAAAAGGGAAAAATCAGGAATTGGGTGTGGACGTCCCACGGGTGGCGCCCGCCGGCGTTAAGACCTCCTTAACCCTGTGGACAGGTCATCCACAGTGGGAGGGGCCGGTGGATGATCCGTGGGTTTCATCCCCGGGTTTCCAGAGCGCAGGCGCGCAGGCTCCCGGTCCTGCGCTTTTCTCCCCATGGCTGACGACTTGGGCTAAGAAGGCGTCGACAGGTTCATCCCCAGAATTCCCCCGCCGCGTCCCCCGAACCCGAGCCGCCAGAAGCCCCGCGTCGCCCGCACCATGACCGCCGCCTCACGCTTTGCGACCTTCTTCCATGTGCACCTGGTCTCCGACTCCACGGGCGAGACCCTCAACGCCATGGCGCGGGCCGTATGCGCCCGGTTCGAGAACGTCCTGCCCATCGAACACTACTACGCCCTGGTCCGGTCCCCGCGGCAGCTGGAGCGCGCCCTGGCCGACATCGAGGATGCGCCGGGCGTCGTCATGCACACCATCGTCGATGACACCCTCCGGGCGGCCCTGGAGGAGGGTTGCCGGCGCCTGGACATGCCCTGCATCGCCGCCCTGGACCCCCTGGTCTCGTCCCTCTCCCGCTATCTCGGCGCCGCCCTGACCCGGCGGGTGGGCGTGCAGCACGCCCTGGACACCGACTACTTCAACCGGATGGACGCCCTCAACTACGCCATCGGACACGACGACGGCCAGGGTGGCCAGGAGCTGGAGCAGGCGGACGTGGTCCTGGTGGGCGTGTCACGGACCTCGAAGACCCCCACCTGCATCTATCTGGCTCACAGGGGGGTCAGGGCGGCCAATGTCCCGCTCGTCCCGGGGCGGCCGCCGCCCGAGCCCCTGTCGCGACTGTCCTCCGCCCTTGTCGTCGGACTGACCATCTCGCCGGACCGGCTCATCCAGATCCGGCGCAACCGGCTCCTGTCGCTGAAGGAGTCCCGGGACACGGCCTACACCGACATCGAGGCCGTCCGGGATGAGGTCGTCCAGGCCCGCCGCCTCTACGAGCGCCAGGGCTGGCCGGTGATCGACGTCACGCGGCGCTCGGTGGAGGAAACCGCCGCGGCGGTCCTGAACCTCCTCCAGTCCTTCCGCCCTTCCGTGGAGATCGCCCCGTGAGCGCCCCTGACGTCATCCTGGCCTCCAAGAGCGCGGCCCGCTCTGCCGTCCTCCGGGGCGCCGGCGTGCCCTTCACCACCGCCGACGCCGGGGTGGACGAGGACAGGCTCAAGACCGACCTCCTGTCCCGGGGCGCCGGCCCGGCGGAGGTCGCGGCCGCCCTCGCCCGGGAGAAGGCCCTCTCCATCTCGCGCAGCAGGGCCGGCCTGGTCATCGGCGCCGA
>CAIMLY010000230.1 GCA_903842425.1 uncultured Alphaproteobacteria bacterium
GAGCGACCCGGCGCGGACCGCGTGAGCGACCCGGCCCTTCCCTCCGCCGGGCGCGAGACCTTCGCGGCCCGCTTCCTCAGCGCCGAGGGGCGGCTGGGGCGGCGGGGCTTCCTGGTGTCCGCCCTGGTCCTGCTGGCCGTCGCAGTGCTCTACGACGCCGTCTCCGCCGGACCCCTCCAGTGGATAACGGGCTGGCTGGCCTGGCCCCTGCTGGTCTGGATCGGCGCCTGCCTGCTGGCCCGCCGGCTGCACGACCGGGGCCGCAACGGCTGGATCGCAGCGGTCATCCTGGCGGCCCTGGTGGCGGTCTGGCCGCAACCGTCGGGGTTCCTGGACTTCCCCTTCGTGGTCGTCCTGGTCTGGGCGGCGGTGGAGCTTGGCGTCCTGACGGGCGAGCCGGGCGTGAACCGCTACGGCCCGCCGCCCGCGGGCGGCTGAGCGGGCTCCAACGCTCCGAACACCTCCCGGAAGGCCTGGCGCAGGGCTTCGTCGGCGTCATCCATCGTGCAGGTCAGGCCCAGGTCGGCCAGGCTGGTCACCCCGTGCTCGGTCTGGCCGCAGGGGACGATCCCCGAGAAGTGCGCCAGGTCGGGCTCCACGTTCAGGGAGATCCCGTGGAAGGAGACCCAGCGGCGCACCTTGACCCCGATGGCGGCGATCTTGTCCTCGCGAACCGGGGCGCCGGGGCTGCGGCGGTCGACCCAGACCCCGACCCGGCCCTCGCGCACGGCGCCGTCCACGGCCAGGCGCGACAGGGCGGCGAGGATCCAGGACTCCAGGGCGGCGACGAAGGCGCGGATGTCCTGCCGCCGGGCCGACAGGTCCAGCATGACGTAGGCTACCCTCTGGCCCGGCCCGTGATAGGTGAACTGGCCGCCGCGTCCGGTGCGGAAGACCGGGAACCGGCCGGGGTCGAGGAGGTCGGCGTCCCGCGCCGAGACGCCTGCGGTGTAGAGGGGCGGATGCTCCAGAAGCCAGACCAGCTCGCTGGCCTCGCCCCGGGCGATGGCCCCGGCCCGGGCCTCCATGGCCGCCACCGCCTGGGGATAGTCTATCCGGCCTTCAGACACCGCCCAGCCGCAGGGGGCGCCGTCGGAACGTCCGAAGACCGGCGCTCCGGCGGGAAGGTTTAACGTCCGGTCAATCATGTTGGAGTCAGTCTGGGCGCGGTTGAGTCGCCGTGCAAGCCGGGCGCCGCGCCGGTTCGCACCGCCGGTCCCGGGTTCCGCGGGGCGTTTTTTCTTGAGGGGGTCCCGCCTTGGGCCAGATCAACGCGGTCAACGTCGACATCGCCGTGGTGCTGGGGCGGTCCAACCTGCCCATGGCCCAGCTGCTCCGCATGGGCCGGGGCGCGGTGATTCCGCTGGACGCCGGGGTCAATGACGAGGTGTGGATCCTGGCCAACAACCACCCGGTCGCCCGGGGGGAAATCCAGATCAACGACGACCGGATCGCCATCACCGTGACCCGGGCGGCGGACGTCTATGACTTCATGGCCGGCGGCAATTCCTGATCGGGCGGCTTCACAAAGCCCTCCGGCTTTGATACGGCCCCCGCTCACCACGCGCGGTCGTGGCGGAATTGGTAGACGCGCAGCGTTGAGGTCGCTGTGGGGCAACCCGTGGAAGTTCGAGTCTTCTCGACCGCACCAGTGAGCCAGAGAGTCCGGGGACAAGGTCCGATCAGTCACGCATAGCGCCGGGAGGGCAGGTCCGCATGAGCCGCGACGCTGAACATCCCCTGCGTGATGCCGTGAACCTCGCCCCGGCCCCCGCCGAGGACCTCGAGGACCTCGCCCTCGGCGACGACTACGCCCTGAATCCCGACTTCGTCGCCCTGGTGGTGGACGCCGCCGACCGCGGCGACGCCGAGCGCCTGCGCGAGCTGCTGGCGGCCCTGCACCCCGCCGACGTCGCGGACCTGATGGGCTTCCTGTCGGCCGCCGACCGGGAGGAGGTGATGGCCCACCTCGACCCCGAGGCCCTGGCCGAGATCCTCGCCGAGATCGAGCCCGAGATCCGCGAGGACCTGCTGGAGCGCATGCCCTCGGCCACCCTGGTCCGCGCCCTGGGCGAGATGGACTCCGACGACGCCGTGGACCTGGTGGAGGACCTGGAGGCCGACAAGCGGGCCCAGGTCCTGGCGGCCCTGCCGGAGATGGACCGGACGGCCATCGAGACCTCGCTGGCCTACGAGGACGAGACCGCCGGGCGCCTGATGCAGCGCGAGGTGGCCTCGGCCCCCCAGTTCTGGACCGTCGGCCAGGCCCTCGACCACTTCCTGAAGGCCGGCGACGAGATGCCGGAGCTGTTCTTCGACGTCTATGTCGTCGACCCCTCGCACCGGCCGCTGGGCGGGGTGCCGGTCAGCCGCCTGCTCCGCCACGACCGCGACACCCCCCTGGCGCGGATCATGGAGCCCCTGACCGAGATCCCGGTGGGCATGGACCAGGAAGAGGCGGCCTACATCTTCAACAAGTACCACCTGATCTCCGCCCCGGTGGTGGAGCCCGGGGGCCGGCTGGTGGGCCAGCTCACCGTCGACGACATCGTCGGCGTCATCCGCGAGGAGGGCGAGGAGGACATCCTGGCCCTGGCCGGCGTGTCCGACGTCGGGCGCGACGCCAGCCTGGCGGGCGCCGTGCGCTCGCGCCTGCCCTGGCTGGTGCTGAACCTCGGCACGGCGGCCGTGGCCTCCAGCGTCATCGGCGTCTTCCAGGGGGCCATCGCCCAGGTCATCACCCTGGCCATCCTGATGCCCATCGTCTCGTCCCTGGGCGGCAACGCCGGCACCCAGACCCTGGCCGTGGCGGTGCGCGCCCTGTCCAGCCGCGAGCTGAACGCCGCCAACTCGGCCCGGATCATCGGCCGCGAGGTGCTGACCGGCCTCCTCAACGGCTCGGTCCTGGCCGTCCTGATGGCGGTGGCCGTCCTGGCCCTCTTCCAGGACCCGCGCCTGGCCCTGACGGTGGGGCTGGCCATCATCGCCAACTTCTTCGTCGCCGCCCTGGCGGGAATCTCGGCGCCCATCATCCTGGACCGGCTGGGCCGCGACCCGGCGGTCTCCTCCTCGGTTCTGGTGACTTTCGCCACCGACTTCATGGGCTTCCTGGCCCTCCTGGGGATCGCCAGCCTGATCCTGCTGTAGGTTTCGCCCGCCTCGCCCCTCCGGCGGGTGCGTGGTATGGCCTCCGGCCATGAGCCAGCCGACCTTCGACTTCGCCCTGGGCGAGACCGCCGACGCCCTGCGCGCCTCGGTCGCCCGCTTCGCCGCCGAGCGCATCGCCCCGCGCGCCGCTTCCATCGACCGCGACAACGCCTTCCCCCGGGACCTCTGGCCGGAGATGGGGGCGCTCGGCCTGCTGGGAATCAC
>CAIMLY010000231.1 GCA_903842425.1 uncultured Alphaproteobacteria bacterium
GCAGGGTCGGCGCAAGCTCGTGGTCGCCCTGCGCCGCCGGGCGCTGGTCGACGGCCCTGCGGCGTGTGATGAAGCTCATGTCCTGCCCTTCCCTGCCCCTGTGCGGCGGACCGCAGGGCGACCATGGCCCGCATTGGCGCGGCCGGGCAAGGGGCGTAGGAAGGGACGGAATGCAGCGCGCAGGGAGGTTCCGGTCATGATGTCGCTGAGGGGGCTGGCCTCTGCGGGCCTCGTATGGCTGGCCCTTGCGGCGGGGCCTGCGGTCGCGGCCTCACCCGCCCTCGACGCCCTGGTCGCAGACTACCAGGCCTGGTCCCTCGGAGACGATCCCTTCGAAGCCGGCCGCCGGGGGGACCAGGAGGCCCTGTCGCGCCTTCCGGACCCGGGCCCCGCAGCCGACGCCCGGCGTCGCGCCGCCCTGTCGGCTTTCAGGGACAGGCTGTCGCGCCTGCCCGCGGCAGGGATGTCCGGGGAGGACGCCCTCAACCGGGACTTCCTTGACTGGACCCTGTCGCGGCGCCTCGCCAGCCTGGACTTCGACGAAGCGCGCATGCCCTTCAGCTCGGACGGCGGCTTCGACCAGACCCTCGGATACGTCGCAGGGGGGCTGCCCATGCGCTCGGAGGCCGACGCCCGGGCCTGGATCGCCCGGCTGAAGGCCCTGCCCGGTTACTATGACGCCCACATCGCCAACGCCCGGCGCGGCGTGAAGAGCGGCTTCACCCAGCCCCGGCCGACGACCCTGCAGGTCCTGGAGCGGGCGCGGGCCGCCGCCGCCGTGAACCCGGACGACGACCCTCTCCTGGCGCCGCTCCGGAGGCTGCCGGCCGACCTGCCCGGTCCGAACCGCACCGCGCTCCTGGACGAGGCCCGCGGCGTCCTGCGCGACCATGTCCGGCCCGCCCGGGCGCGGTTCGTCGCCTTCCTGGAGACCGAGTACCTGCCCGCCGCCCGCCAGAGCCTGGCGGCCCGCAGCCTGCCGAACGGCGAGGCCTGGTACCGCTGGCTGGTCGCCGACCACACCACCACGGCCCTGACGCCCGACCAGATCCACCAGGTCGGCCTGGACGAGGTCGCCCGCATCCGCCGGGAGATGGAGGCGGTCATGGCCGAGACCGGCTTCCAGGGCGACTTCCCGGCCTTCCTGGCCCTGCTGCGGAGCGATCCGCGCTTCTACGCGACGAGCCGGGAGGAACTTCTGGAGAAGGCGTCGCGGATCGCCAAGCGGATCGACAATGAGCTTCCCGCCTGGTTCGCCACCCTGCCGAGGCTGACCTACGGCGTCCGGCCGGTGCCCGCCGACATCGAGGCGACCTACACCACCGGGCGCTATTTCGGCGGCAGCGCCGCGCGGGGCGTGTCGGGGGGATACATGGTCAACACCTCGCGCCTGGACCAGCGCCCCCTCTACGAACTGCCGGCCCTGACCCTGCACGAGGCGGTCCCCGGCCATCACCTGCAGATCGCCCTGGCCGAGGAGGCGCCCGGCGTCCCCGAGTTCCGGCGCAATGCGGACGTCACCGCCTTCACCGAGGGTTGGGGCCTGTATGCCGAGAAACTGGGCGGGGAGATGGGCATCTACCGCGATCCCTGGGAGCGGTTCGGCCGGCTGTCCTACGAGATGTGGCGCGCCTGCCGGCTGGTGGCCGACACCGGCATCCACTGGAAGGGCTGGAGCGTTGACCAGGCCCGGGCCTGTTTCACGCAGAACAGCGCCCTGTCGCCCCTCAACATCGAGGTGGAGCTGGCGCGCTATGTCTCCTGGCCCGGCCAGGCCCTGGCCTACAAGATCGGTGAAATGCGGATCGTCGCCCTTCGGGAGACCGCCCGGCGAGAGCTGGGCGATCGGTTCGACATCCGCCGGTTCCACGACGCGGTCCTGCTGGCCGGGCCCCTCCCGCTCGACCGGCTGGAGACCCGCATTCGCGACTGGACCGAGGCCGAGCGCCGGCGGAACTAGCCCGGCCAGAGGTCCTGCGCCGAGCCCTTGCGGTTCAGGCCATGGACCGCGCGCTTGACCACCGCGATGAGTCGGCGGCGGCGATCGTCGGCGTCGTAGGACAGCCCGCCCCGGGCCAGGCCTTCCAGAAGGAAGCGCCCCAGGTCGCGGCTGGTCTGGAAGCGGGGATCCTCACCCGCCTGGGCGACGGCGCCGAACCGGCCCCCCAGCCGTCCGGAGTCGAAGTCGGCCATCAGGCCCTCGATCGCGCCGGCGACCTCCGGGTCGGCGCGGGCGGCCGAGCGGAGTTCGGCGAAGGCCAGGAAGGGTGGCTCGAACAGGAGGGCCCAGTAGGTGTCGATGGCGTGGTCCGAGGCGTCGATCCCCGGCGGCGGCCGACCCGCGGCGTCGAAGAGCCGGGCCATGCCTTCGCCCAGGTGGGGGGCCAGGGACGCCAGCAGGGCCGGACGATCGGGGAAGTGGTACAGGTAGGCCGTCCGGGCCACCCCCGCCCGGACGGCGATGGCGGCCGGCGTGACCGACGCGAGCCCGCGCTCCGCCAACAGGTCCACGACCGAGTCCAGGAGCCTCCGGCGGGTACGCTCGGCGCGGGGGGTCAGGGCGGGTGACGCGGAAGGAGCCATGACGGGCTTCTGTCCCCGGATCACGGCCTTGGCAATCCCCGGGGCCGGCGTCATCCGACTGACACGCAATCAGCCTAGCGAGCGGTCAGGATCCGCCATGCCGGGGGGCGTTTGACGATGTCGCAGGACAATCACAGGTACAGGACCGTCTTCATTTCCGACGTTCACCTGGGCACCAAGGGATGCCAGGCCGAGCTTCTGCTGGACTTCATCCGGACGGCGGAGTTCGACACCCTCTACCTGGTGGGCGACATCATCGACGGCTGGAAGCTGAGGAACGGCTGGTACTGGCCCCAGGCGCACAATGACGTGGTGCAGAAGATCCTCCGCCTGGCCCGAAAGGGCGTGAAGGTGATCTACGTGCCCGGCAACCATGACGAGGCGGCGCGGGACTTCATCGGCCACCGCTTCGGCGACGTGCTTGTGGCGCGCGACGCCATCCACGAGACCGCCGACGGCCGGCGCTTCCTGGTCACCCACGGCGACGAGTTCGACGGCGTCCTGCGCCACGCCCGCTGGCTGGCCTTCGTCGGCGACTGGTCCTATCGCTCGCTCCTCACCCTGAACACGGTCTTCAACCGCTGGCGGCGCCGGTTCGGGTTCGGCTACTGGTCGCTGTCGGCCTACCTGAAGCTGAAGGTCAAGAACGCCGTCCAGTTCATCGAGAACTACGAGGAGGCGGTCGCCGAGGAGGCCCGGCGGCGAGGCGTCGACGGCGTGATCTGCGGGCACATCCACAAGGCCGAGATCCGCCAGTTCGATGACATCCTCTATGTCAATGATGGTGACTGGGTCGAAAGCTGCACCGCGGTGGCGGAGAGGGAGGACGGCGAACTGGTCCTCCTGGACTGGAGCCGGGCGCGCCTGCAGCCGCGCCGCGCCGCCCGCCCCCGGATCCTAGCGCCCGAACCCCGATACGCCGCCTGAGTGCAAGTCCTTGACATTTCGCCGGAATTCGTGGCAGTAGATTTGTCATGGCGACATTCAGGACTCTTCCCGAAGGCCTGTCCAGGGGCCAGCAGAAGGCCCAGACCGAGGCGCGCATCCTCGACGCCGTGAACCGCCTGCTCGAGGACGGACGGCTGGATGAGGCCTCCTTCTCGGAGATCGCCCGCCTGGCCGGGGTGGGCGAGCGCACCGTCTACCGCCACTTCCCCACCCGCGACGCCCTGATGGGCGCCTTCTGGGCCCGCCTCCAGGTCGAGGGCCTGCCGCCGCGCAAGCCGTCCATGCGCCGGGTGCGCGAGAGCGTCCGCACGGAGATCGACGGCCGCAGGCCCATGCGGATCCTCATCGCCACCGACGCCTGGGAGCCCCAGGTCAACGGCGTGGTGCGCACCCTGACCCGGGTGATCGCCGAGATGCAGGCCATGGGACACACGGTGGAGGTGATCTCGCCCGAGCAGTTCCGGGGCTTCCCCCTGCCGACCTATCCCGAGATCAAGGTGGCCGTGGGCGCCTACGAGCCCGTCCGCGAGCGCTTCAAGGCCTTCGAGCCCGAGGCCATCCACATCGCCACCGAGGGTCCGATCGGCCTGGCTGCGCGGCGGATCTGCGTGGAGTGGAAGCTGCCCTTCACCACCAGCTACCACACGCGTTTCCCCGAGTATGTCTCGGCCCGCCTGCCCCTGCCCCTGTCGGCCGGCTACGCCTACATGCGATGGTTCCACAAGCCCTCGGGCCGCCTGATGGTGGCCACGCCCACCATGCGCGACGAGCTGGAGCAGCATGGGTTCCGGAACATCACCGCCTGGTCCCGGGGGGTCGACACGGAGCAGTTCCGCCCGCGCCGGTCCGGAGATCCCGACGTCTACGAGGGCCTGCCGCGCCCGATCTTCCTGTCCGTCGGCCGGGTGGCCGTGGAGAAGAACATCGAGGCCTTCCTGGCCCTCGACCTGCCGGGGTCCAAGGTCGTGGTCGGGGACGGGCCCCAGCGCGAGGAGCTCGAGACCCGGTATCCCGGGGCGATCTTCCGCGGGGCGCGGTTCGGGGAGGACCTGGCCGCCCACTTCGCCGGCGCCGACGTCTTCGTCTTTCCGTCGCTGACCGACACCTTCGGCCTGGTCATCCTGGAGGCCATGGCCACGGGGACCCCCGTCGCCGCCTATCCCGCGCCCGGTCCCATCGACATCCTCCCGGGCTCCGGCGCCGGGGTCCTGGCCCTGACCGCCACCGAGGGGCTCAGGGAGGCCTGCCTGGAGGCGCTGAAGCTGGACCGGGGCGCAGTGCGCCGCTTCGCCGAGGGCTTTTCCTGGCGCGCCTGCGCCGAGGACTTCGTGCGGAACCTCCAGCCCTGGCCAGAGCCCGAGAAGACCCGGTTCTGGCGCAGGCTGCGCCGGCTCACCCGGATCCGTCGCCAGCGCGACGAGGGCTGACCCTGGCCCCGCCCCAACGAAAAGCGCCGCAGACCCGGAGGTCTGCGGCGCAGGCGCCTATGGCGGACGGCGGCGGGTCAGGCTGCGGGTCGGGCCATGGGGGTCAGGGTGCGGACAGCGGCCTTGTTGGCCTCATGCTGGCCGGACGGGAGGGGGATCAGGCCCCGGTCCTTCAGGTATCCGCCTTTGCCCGTGGCGGCGTCGGACACGAATTCGGACAGGTACTCGCGAAGCCCCTTGGTCACGCCGATGTTGGACTTCTTCACGTAGATGAAGAGAGACCGCGAAAGGGGATAGGAGCCGTCGGAGATGGAGGCCAGCGAAGGCTTCACGCCGTTCACCGGCGCGCCCTTCACCTTGTCCATGTTCTCCTCGAGGAAGGACCAGCCGAAGACGCCGATGGCGCCGGGGGTCTTGGTCAGGGTCTGGACGATGGCGTTGTCGTTCTCGCCGGCGTCGATCCAGCCGTCCTTGCGGAGGGGATGGACCATCTCCTTGAACCGCTTCTCGTCCTGGGACTTCAGCGTCTTGTTGGCCGGATACTTCAGGGCGCCGGCCTCGATGCCCAGTTCGACGAAGGCGTCTCGGGTGCCGGAGGAGGGCGGCGGGCCGTAGACGAGGATCCGGTTGCGCGGCAGTCCTGCGCCAACGTCGGCCCAGGTCTTGTAGGGGTTGGGCTCGTAGCGCCCGAACCGCAGCACCTTCGAGGCCAGCCCCAGGTACAGGGCGGAGGTCGTGAAGGCGTAGTCCGGGCCGCGCTTGTCGAGGGCGACGACGATGCCGTCGAAGCCGATCTTCAGCTCGATGATGTCCTTGACGCCCTTGGCTGCGCAGGCGTCGAACTCGGAGCGCTTCATCTGGCGCGACGCGGTCGCGATGTCCGGGAAGCCGTCGCCGACGCCCGAGCAGAACAGCTTGATGCCGCCGCCGGTGCCCAGGCTCTCGACCTTGGGCGCCTTCATCCCCGTCTTGCGGGCGAACTGCTCGGAGACCCGCGTGGCGAAGGGGAAGACGGTCGACGACCCGGCGGCCCAGACATAGTCGCGGGCGGCGTGGGCGGGTGCGGCGCCGAGGCCTGCGGCGAGGACAAGGCCGGCGACGGCGGCGGGGACGAAGCGTGGTTTCATGGGACGGGTCTCCTGGATCGGAAGGTCCCGGTCTTCAGGTCGGCCGGGCTGCGCGGGAGCGAAGACAAGGCCGGCTGTCTAGCCGGGTTATGTGACAGTTTGGCGACGACTCAGAACTCGTACTGGGCGCGGAGCTGGAACAGGCGGATCTTCACGTCGGCCTGGGGCGGGGCGTGGTCGACCCGGGCCTCGGAGAGGTTCAGCACGACGCGGTATCCCGGCTCCGGCCGCCAGGCGGCGCCGAGGGTGACGCCGCGATAGTCACCCGCCCGGCGTGCGGCCAGGAGGCCGGCCGGAGTTTCAGCCGAGTCGCGCACGTCGGTCAGGTCGGCGAAGTCATAGCGGGCCAGCAGGTCCAGGGAACCCAGGCCACCCTTCGAGAGGGGGCTGCGCACCTTGGGCGCCGTGACCAGGGCCTTCTGGGCGTCGTAGCCTCGCGCCTCACCCGTGACGTTCCAGCCGGCGAAGACGTAGCCGGAGGCGATGACCGGATCGCTTCCGGCGGTGGCGCGGGAGCTGCGGTCGGCGCGGAGCAGGGCCGCCTCAGCCTGGACCCAGAACGGCCCGGACACCCAGGCCGCCTCCACCGCCGCCGTCGTGTCGCCCCCGGAAACAGGCCCCGATCCCAGCCAGTCGCCGGACTTGCCGACCGAGGTTCCGGGCCGTGCGGAATAGCTGCGGGGCGCCACGTCCCCGAAGTCCCGGACCCGGGCCCAGCCGCCGAGGTGAAGCCGGCTGGCCTCGCCCGTCGAAAGGCTGCCGGCGACCCGGGCGGTCGCGGCCTTCCGGTCCCGGGCCCCCGGGGCGGCGGTCCCGTCGAAGTCGAGGCCCAGGTTGTTGAAGGTGTCGCCCTGCAGGGCGAGCGTCGTCACCAGGGCGCCTGTGGTGAGCCTGGCCTGGACGGAACTGGTGAAGGGATCGGTGACGAGGTCGCCGTAGGGGCCCCGCTCGAGGAAGGAAATCGCCTTGGTCGAGGTCAGGTTTTCCAGCCCCGCTGCCTTGAGGTTGCCCACCGACAGGACGAGGCGGGAGCTCGCCTTGTACTCGAGGGCGGCCTCGTCCCAGATGAAGGCGTCGTTGTTGGAGGCGCCGCCCTCGAACCTCAGGGACAGGCGGTCGTTGAACTTCGCCTCAAGGCCGAGGAAGGCCTGGCGAACCCGGACCAGGTCGATCCGGGCGTCAGGCGCGCCGGTGGGCGAGGCGACCTGGCTGACCGAGTCGACCAGGAGGCGGCCCTTGGGCCGGACCTGGACGCCGGCGATCTCGGCCGCCGTCGCAGCGGGAACCTGGACCAGCAGGCCTGCAGCGAGGACAAGGCCCGTCACGGCCAGCGGAAGGCGGCGGGCGTATCTCAAGGAACGTCTCCCCGGCGGCGCCGGGATTGCGACGCTTTCGTGACGCCTCCTAGGGAGTGTCTGTGACAGTTGTATGACAGGGACGTGACAACGCCCCAAGGTCAGAGTAGGCGGGCCCGGATGGTCTGGCTGAGCAGGTCAATCAGGGTCACCGCGACGACGATGACGATCGAGATGGCGGCGGTCAGGGCGTAGTTGAAGCTGTTCATGCTGTCGAACAGGATCTGGCCAATGCCCCCGGCGCCGATCAGGCCGAGCACGGTGGCGCTGCGGCTGTTCGATTCGAACCGGTAGAGGGCGTAGGAGGTCCACAGCGGCGCCACCTGGGGAATCACCCCCCAGACGATCTCCTGCAGCCGGGCGGCGCCGGTCGCGCGGACGCCCTCGACGGGGCCGCGGTCAATGGCCTCGACCGCCTCGGCGAACAGCTTGGCCAGGACGCCGCCGGTGTTCAGCGCCAGGGCCATGACCCCGGCGAAGGGCCCCAGGCCCACGGCGACCAGGAAGGCCGTGCCGATGACAAGGTCAGGGACCGAGCGGATCAGGTCCATCAGGCGGCGGACCGGCAGCTGGATAAAGGCCGGCGAGACGTTGCGCGCGCCGAGAAGCCCCATCGGAACGGCGAACAGGATGGCCAGGCAGGTGCCCCAGATCGCCATCTGGATGGTCAGCCACATCTTCTCGATGAGGTCGCGCCAGTTGGAAAAGTCCGGGTTCAGGAAGCCGGAGGCGAACTGCCGCATGTTCTCGGAGTTGGAGAACAGCAGGGGAAACTTGGAGATCTCGGCCGGGCCGAAGGAAGCGATCAGCAGCAGGATGATGCCGCCCCAGAGGACGAAGTCGAACACCTTCTGGCCGAAGGGCTTCGACGGGGGGACAAGGAGGGCCGGGGCGGTCTGGGTCATGTATCAGGTCGCATCCGCCGGCTGGCCCGTGCGGGCCTGCAGGGCGGCCTCTTCGGCCTTGACCCCGTCCAGGGCCTTGCGGGCGTCGGCGATGCGGCGCGGATCACCGCCGCGCTCCGCCTGCAGGAGGTTCTCGGTCGCCTCCATCTCCCGGACCCGCAGGAGGTGGTTGTCGTCGGCCGGCTTGAATCCACCGATGGAGATCTTGGCCAGCAGGCCGCGCTGCCGCTCGGGCTCCGGGCCCTCGCCCTGGGCGTAGGTGAGGAAGAACTGCCTCAGCTTTTCCTTGATGGCGGGGTCCAGGTCCTTGCGCCAGACGATCGGGTCCTCGGGCAGTCGCGGCGAGGTCCAGACCACCCGGACCTTGTCGCCCAGGGTCGGTTCGCCCTTGGCGGCGCGCTCGACGTCGCGCTCCCGCTGGAGGCGCAGGCTCGTGGAGTTGCCGGTGGCCGCATCGAGGACGCCGTTGGCCACGCCGACCAGGTTGGTGTTGTGGTTGGCCGACTTCAGGGTCTTGAAGCAGGTCTGGATGTCGATGCCCTTGGGCGAGAACAGGTAGGTCTTGGGCGCCAGGGTCCCCGAGGTCGACTTGGCGTCGCCGATCCCGAAGTTCAGCGTCTTGTCGCAGCGGAGGATGTCCTCGAGCGTGGTCTTGCTCTTGGACGGCACCAGGATGACGGAGTTGTAGCCGTCGTCGCCGGCCGGGTCGAAGGTGCGCGCGAAGACCTCGCCCCCGGCCCGGCGGATGGCCTCAAGCCCCGACAGGTTGGTGAACCAGCCGAAGTGCGTCTGCTTGAAGCGCATGGCCTCGACCAGGGCGGTGTAGTTGGCGCCGATGTAGGGCTCGATCTTCAGGCCGGTGGCCTTCTCCATGTCGGCGATGATCGGCCGCCAGAAGGACTCGAGGCTGGAAGCGCTCTCCGGCGCCACGATGGAGAATTTCAGGACGCCGTCGGCGCCGTCGACGGAGGGCGCCTTGGCGGGGCTGCAGCCCGCCAGCACAGCGGCGCCGGCGAAGGTCAGGAGACCCCGGCGGTTCAGGTCGGCGTCCCGGGGGGTGCGGTTCATTTCGGGGCTCCTTCCCAGAAGACGTCCTCGAATTCAGGGCCGTAGATGTCGATCAGCCGATCCTTGTCCAGGCCATCGGCGGGGCCGTCGTAGACGATGCGGCCCGCCTTCAGGGCGACGACCCGGTCGCAGTAGCGCATGGCGTAGTCCACCTGGTGGAGGGTGACCACCAGGGTGAGGCCGTCCGTCCGGTTCAGGTCGCGCAGGATCTCCATGACCTTGCGCGCGGACACCGGGTCGAGGGAGGCGACAGGCTCGTCGGCCAGGATGATCTTGGCCCGCTGCACCAGGGCCCGGGCGATGGCGCCGCGCTGCTGCTGGCCGCCGGACAGTGTGTTCGCCCTCTGCGCCGCATAGTCCGACACGCCCACCCGGGCCAGGGCGGCCATGGCCGCGGCGGAGGTCTCGGCCGGCCAGGCGCCGACCATGCCCCGGAGGAAGGGTATCCGGCCCAGGGACCCGAGGGCGACATTGGTGAAGAGGGAAAGCCGGCCGACAAGGTTGAACTGCTGGAAGATGAAGCCGATCCGGATCCGCGCCTCGCGGACCCGCGAGGAGACCTTGCCGGAGGCCTGCACCGGGCCCCCGAAGGCCTCGATCACCCCGGCGCCGGGATCGATGACCTGCAGGCCGGAGATGGAGCGCAGGAGGGTGGACTTCCCCGAACCCGACGGCCCGATCAGGGCGATCATCTCGCCGCGACGGACATCGAGGGAGACGTCGTCCAGGGCGCGGCGGGTCCCGAAGGTCCGCGACACGTTCCGGATCGACAGAACCGCTTGCTCGGCCATGAGTGGCGTTGTCTCCGTTTCCGCGAAGGGGTCGCCCGGCGGCCCCTTGCCGTGGCTTCTTCGCACGGCGCGGCGGCGCCGGTCCAGCCTGCAGCGCCGGGCGCCCTGACCCCGGGATGAATTGTCACTTTACACGGGGGGCCTGAAGCCCTAATGCGCTCCGCTCCGGCGGACCCGATGTCCTCAAAAGCGCTGCTAACGCCGGATTGGGTTCAACAATCCGTTGGGGGTTGCGTGAGGTGCAGACGTACCATACGCCCCTGGACCTGGTCCGTGAGCGGTCGCCTGAGCACCCTGTCGCCATTGCGCGACCGGCTGCGGCGGCCCTAGCGGCCCGCTGGTTCCAGGACAATTTCAAGGGCGACGTCTTCTATGCGGTGAAGGCGAATCCGTCTCCGTGGGTCATCCAGGCCCTCTCGGAGAACGGCGTCTCCGCGTTCGACGTCGCGTCGGTTCCCGAGATCGAGCTCGTGCGCGCCCATGCGCCCGACGCCCGGCTCGCCTTCATGCACCCGGTCAAGAGCCGGGCGGCCATCCGCGCCGCCTATTTCGACCATGGCGTGCGGACCTTCGCCCTCGACTCCCATGAGGAGCTGGAGAAGATCCTCGCCGTCACCGAGGGCGCCCGGGACCTCAACCTGATCGTGCGGCTGGCTGTCCAGGCCGAGGGCGCGGCCTATTCCCTGGCCGGCAAGTTCGGCGTCGACCCGCATGAGGCTCCGTCCCTGCTCCTGGCCGCCCGCCGGGCGACCCAGGACCTGATGGGCGTGTCCTTCCACGTGGGCAGCCAGTGCATGCGTCCCACCGCCTATCCGGCCGCGATGGCCCAGGCCTCCCGGGCCCTCGTCCGGGCCGGCGTGCTGGCGGACGTGGTCGACGTCGGCGGCGGCTTCCCCGCGATCTATCCGGGCATGACCCCGCCGGCCCTGGACGACTATTTCGACGCCATCCAGCGCGGCTTCGCCGACATGATGGTTCACGAGACCACCGAGCTCTGGTGCGAGCCGGGCCGCGCCCTCGTGGCCGAGGCGTCCTCCATCCTGACCTGCGTGGAACTGCGCAAGGGCGACGCCCTCTACCTGAACGACGGCGCCTATGGCGGCCTGTTCGACGCCGCCCACGCCCGCTGGCCCTTCCCGGTCAAGGCGATCCGGTCGGCCGACGGCGAGGTCCGCGAGATGGAGGGCGCCCTGCGGCCCTTCCGCTTCTACGGCCCGACCTGTGACGCCATCGACCACATGCCCGGTCCCTTCTGGCTGCCCGAGGACGTCGCCGAGGGCGATTTCATCGAGATCGGCATGCTGGGCGCCTACGGCGTGACCATGGCCACCCGGTTCAACGGCTTCGGCGCCATCGAGACCGTCGCCTGCGAGGACGCCCCGGCGGCCTCCATGTTCGGCCTCGCACGGCGTTCGATCCCGGCGCCCCGCAGCGAACTCCAGAACGTGGTGCGCTTCTCGAAGGCCCGCGGCCGCAAGCGCCGGAAGAAGTAGCCTCGAGCCGCATGTCTCCTGGCGCGGTCGGTCGCTCCGTCCCGGCCGCGCCCTTTCCTTTGCGACGGGCGCTCACCTCTCCGGAGACCTGAAGAGAATGAACGCTGAGACCCCGAAGACCAACCGCAAGGAAGAGCTGCTGTCGACCAAGGTCGAGCACGTGGCCATCGACCAGTACGACGCGCGGCCGGTGATCGACGCCATGCGCGGCATGAGCTTCACCAGCCGCGACACCGCCCGCGCCGCCGACATCTGGTCCATGTCCCTGGAGGACGACGACTGCTCCACCTGGCTCACCCTGGCGGGGTCGACCAGCGCCGGCGGCTGCATGCACATCTACCGGGACATGGTGAAGTTCGGGATGATCGACGCCATCGTCTCGACCGGCGCCTCCATCATCGACATGGACTTCTTCGAGGCCCTCGGCTTCCGCCACTACCAGGCCAAGTCGAACGTCGACGACCGCGACCTGCGGGCGCTCTACATCGACCGCATCTACGACACCTACATCGACGAGGAAGAGCTCCAGAAGTGCGACGAGGCGATCTACGAGATCGCCAACCTGCTGGAGCCCCGGCCCTATTCGAGCCGTGAGTTCATCCTCGAGATGGGCCGGTGGCTGGCCGCCGGGAACGCGCGCAAGCCGGCCTCCCTGATCGAGACGGCCTTCCACGAGGGCGTGCCGATCTTCTGCCCGGCCTTCACCGACTCGTCGGCCGGCTTCGGCCTGGTCAAGCACCAGGTCGAGCGGATGAAGGCGGGCAAGCCCTACCTGACCATCGATTCCATCGCCGACTTCCGGGAACTGACCGACATCAAGCTGGCGGCCGGGACCACGGGCCTCTTCATGGTCGGCGGCGGGGTGCCCAAGAACTTCGCCCAGGACACCGTGGTCTGCGCCGAAATCCTTGGCCACGAGGCCGAGATGCACAAGTACGCCGTCCAGATCACTGTCGCCGACGTCCGCGACGGCGCCTGCTCGTCCTCGACCCTCCAGGAGGCCTGCTCCTGGGGCAAGGTGGACGTGACTTGGGAACAGATGGTGTTCGCCGAGGCCAGCACCGTCGTGCCGCTCATCGCCTCCGACGCCTGGCACCGCGGGTCCTGGAAGACCCGCCGCAAGCGGCGCTGGGCGGACCTGTTCACGAAGGCGGGCTGATCCGGCCCCGGGAGCGGGCGCGGGGGTCGGTCAGATCCCCGCGTACCACTCGTAGCCGCGGTCTTCCCAGAAGCCGCCCTTGCCGCGCGAGATGTGGCTGAAGCCGGCGACCGCCTCGATGCGCCGCACGTACTTGGCGTGCTTGTAGCCCAGCTGGCGCTCGACCCGCAGGCGCACTGGCGCGCCATGGGCGATGCCGAGGGGCGACCCGTTCATCTCGTAGGCCAGCAGGGTCTGGGGATGCAGGGCGTCCACCAGGTCGATGCTCTCGTAATAGCGCCCGTCCTCGCCGGCGTCGGGATCGAGGGTGTCGAAGCAGTGGAAGACCAGGAAGCGCGCCTCGGGCCTCAGCCCGGCCTGGGACAGCACCGGGGCGAGGCGGGCGCCGGTCCAGCGGGCGATGGCGGACCAGCCTTCCACGCAGTCGTGGCGCGTGACCTGGCTGCGCGCGGGCAGGGCCCGCAGGGCGGCGAGGTCCAGGGACAGGGGCCGCTCCACCAGGCCGTCGACGACGAGGCGGTAGTCGGCGAACCCGCCGGCCGCCAGGGCCCGGTAGTCGGGGTCGGCGGGATTGATGGACCCATTGGCGCGGAAATCGGGAGAGATGGCGCTGTCCGGGTACTCCCGGGCCAGGGTCCGGCGGTCGAAGAGGACCCGGTGCAGGCCCTGGTTCAGCCGCTCGGCGCCCCTCAGCCCGGTGCGAACCGCCTTGTCGCCGGCGATCCGGTCGCAGGCCGAGACCAGGGCGGCGGCGCCGGCGGCGGCCAGGCCTCTCAGCCAGGTGCGGCGCGAGGGGGTCACGACCGGGTCTCCTGTACGCCCAGGGTCATGCCCCGGAGCCGTCGGAGGGGACGGTTGAGCAGCAACATGACCAGGTGGACCCCGATGAAGACGACCAGGAGGCAGGCGCCCAGGAAATGCGCCGACCGGGCGGACTGGCGGCCGCCGAAGACATCCCCCGTCCAGGGGGCCGCCGCATGGACGGCGGGCGACATGGCCAGTCCCGAAACGATCATCGCCGGCAGGACCAGGACCACGACCCCCAGGTAGGCCAGCCTCTGGAGGAGGTTGTAGCCACCGGCCTCCGGCAGCCGCAGGGTCAGGTGGGCCGCGAGGTCGGCCAGCACGGCCCTGGGCGCCAGCATGGCCCGGGTGGGAACCAGGCTCCGGCGGAGCCGACCGCCGGCGAGACCGGCGAGCAGGTAGGCGGCGAGGCCCAGGCCCAGGCCCCAGGCCGCCGCCAGGTGCCAGTTCCGGCCCGTGGCCAGGGAGCGGTAGCCCGGCAGGGTCGCCCAGGCGGGAAAGGCGCGCTTCTCGGCCTCCCCCGGAGGGCCGGACCAGCCCAGGACGCCTGTCGTGTCGAGTTCCCGGCCACCGATCCGCAGGTATCCGGTCATGGCCTCGCCCCGATCCCGGGCGCCGATCTGCAGCCAGGCGGAGTCAAAGCGCGAGACCTCACCTGTGTAGAGGGCGGGGTGGGCGTTGAAGATCTGCAGGCCGCTGGGGAGCAGGAGGAAGACCGAGGCGGCGATCAGGGCGTGGGCCAGGCGCGTCCAGGGCCCTGGGCGCAGGGCGGCTTCGGCGTCTGAACTGGCCGGGTCGGGCGACAGGACGTAACCTCCGGGGAATCGGACGCGGCGCGGGCGCTGCGCGAGCGCAAGGGGGGCGAGCAGCTTGGACAGGACCGTGGAGGTGTGGAGCGGCGGCGTCAACACCTGGGAATGCGACGAGATGGGCCACCTGAACGTCCGCTTCTGGGTGGCCAAGGCGATGGAATCCCTGGCGGGCCTGACCCGCCTGATGGGCATGCCCGACGCCTTCGCCCGCAGCGGCGGGGCCACCCTCGTCATCCGCGACCTTCACATGCGGTTCCTGCGCGAGGCCCGGGCGGGAGCCTGCCTGTGGGCGTCGGGGGGCGTGGTCGCCCTGGGCGAGACCGACGCCGACCTGCTGGTGGTCCTGCGCCACGCGGATGGCGCGCCGGCGGCCACCTTCCGGATCCAGGCCGGGCACGCAACCGCCTCGGACCTGCGCCCCTTCCCCTGGCCGCAGCGCATCCGCACCGCCTGTGCGGCCCTCGCGACAGAGGTTCCGGACTTCGCCGCCCCGCGCAGCATCGACCTCTCGCCGGTCACCGAGAGCCGGGCGAGCCTGGCCTTCGCCGAGCGGACGGGCATGACCCGGATCGGCCTCGGGACCGTCCGGGCCGATGAGCTCGACGTCTTCGGACGGATGCGCCCGGAAATGTTCATCGGACGGGTGTCCGACGGGGTGGCGCGGCTGTTCGGCCCCACCCGGCCCGGGCCCGACGCCGATCCCGGCGAGCCGCCCCGGCGCATCGGCGGCGCGGTGCTTGAGTACCGGGTCGCCCACCATGGCTGGCCGGTCGCCGGAGAGCACGTGGAGGTCCGCTCCGGATTCGCCGACTGCACGGCGCGGACCCGCCGCGTCTACCACTGGATGGTGGATCCGGTCTCCGGCAAGCCCTGGGCCAGCGCCGAGGCCGTCGTGATCAGCTTTGACCTCGACGCCCGCAAGGTGGTCGACATCTCGGAGGCGGCGCAGGCGGAGTTCCGCAGCCGCGCCATCCCGGGACTGGGTCTCTAGCCGACCAGGTCCAGGAGGGTCGACCGGACCAGGTCGGGCCGCTCCATGGGCAGGAAGTGGGTGGTCCCCGGTATGATCTCCAGCCGGACCCGACCGTCCGCCGTCAGCTCTGCCTCGTGGCCATCGGAACGGCAGGTGGAGCCGGTCTCGGCCTTGAGGATGCGGATCGGGACGTCCGCGGCGTCGAAGGACGGCCAGGGATCATGGCCGTGGCTGGCGAAGTTCGAGGCCTCCCAGGCCGGCGGGCAGTTCAGCTCCACCTCGCCCGACGGCCTGTCGTGGAAGCCGTCCTCCACATAGTCGGCCAGCATGTCGGGGGTCCAGGCGCGGAAGGCGCCCTTGCCGCTGTAGGACGCGATCACGGCGTCCTTGCCCGGGAAGACGGGCCGCCGGCGCAGGGCGCCCTGCAGCAGGGGGTTGTCGCCGGTCAGGGGCCGGTTCCCGTTCTCGGCGGCGAAGCCCGGGGCCATGATGACGGGATCAAAGAGGGCGATCCCCCGGACCCGGCCAGGACACTCCGCCGCGGCCATCAGGCTGATCGTACCGCCCATGGAGTGCCCGCCCAGCACCGCGTCCCGGATGTCCAGGGTCTCCAGCACGGCCTTCAGGTCGGGAACCAGGTCGTACCAGTTGCGGGCCGGGTCCTCGAGGCGGGGCGGCAGGCCGGACAGGCCATGCCCGCGCTGGTCGACGGCGACGATCCGCAGCCGGTCGGACAGGGGCCCCAGGATCGACCTGTAGGTCAGGGCGTTGAAGCCGTTGGCGTGGGAGAAGACGATGTCCACCGGGCGGTCCTGCGGGCCCATCTCGATGGCGGTCCCATGGCCCCCGACCGCGGGCAGGTCGAAGCGCAGGCGGCGGAACGCAAAACCCGGAACGGTGCTGGACATGGACGGACTCCCCTTGCCCCCTTTCTAGCGTCTCGGGGACCGTGACGCACCCTCAAGGATGCCCCTTGCGGCCCGACGCTCGCCGGGACTAGGTCGACGCATGAGCCCGGGCGACGCGCCGATCGAATGGACCGAGGACGGACGCCCCCGCTCGTCCCTCTACGGGGACGCCTATTTCGGGGCCGACGACGGACTGGCGGAGTCCCGGGCGGTCTTCCTGGAGGGCTGTGGCCTGCCGGCGGCCTGGCGGGGACGCCGGAACTTCACGGTCGCCGAGCTGGGCTTCGGGACGGGGCTGAACATCCTGGCGCTCCTGGACCTCTGGCGGCGCGAGCGGCCCTCGGGAGGGCGCCTGCATCTCTTCAGCGTCGAGGCCCACCTGATGCCAAGGGAAGACGCCGCCCGGGCCCTGGCCGCCTGGCCGGAGCTGGCGCCCCTTGCGCAGATCCTCCTCGCCCGCTGGCCCCAGGCCCGAAAGGGGTTCCACCGGATCGACCTGCCGGAGTTCGGCGCGAGCCTGGACATCGCCCTCATGGAGGCCGGCGAGGCCCTGTCCCAGTGGGACGGCCGGGCCGACGCCTGGTTCCTCGACGGCTTCGCCCCGGCCCTGAATCCCGGCATGTGGCGGGACGAGGTCCTGCAGGGGGTCGCCGCGCGGTCCGCCCCGGGCGCCCGGGCCGCCACCTTCACCGTCGCCGGCCAGGTCCGGCGCAGCCTGGCGGCGGCCGGATTCGAGGTGAGCCGCGCGCCGGGCCATGGCCGCAAGCGCGAGCGCCTGGAGGCTGTCCGCCCCGGCCGGGGAGAGGATCCGGACCCCGCCGGCCCGGTGGCCGTGATCGGGGCCGGGATCGCCGGGGCGGCGCTCCGCCGGGCCCTCCTCGCCCTGGGCGTGGAGGCGGTCCAGTTCGAGGCTGTGACCCCGGGGGCGGGCGCCTCCGGGAACCCTGCAGGCCTGGTGACCCCGCGCCTGGACGCCGGACTGGGGCCCGTCGCCCGGCTGGCGGCCCAGGCCTATCTCCGGGCCCTTGATGCCTATGCCGGCCTTCCGGGCGCGGTGATCTCCCGCGGGGTCCTGCAGCTGGCGGCGAGTGACCGGGACGCCGGCCGGTTCGCCCGGATCGCCGCCTCGGACCTTTTTCCGGAGGGCGCGCTGCGGGTCCTGGACCCCGCCGCCGCCTCGGCGCGCCTGGGCGAAGCCACGGACCGGCACGGCCTGGACCAGCCCGGGGCGCTCAGCCTGGACCCCCGCCAGGTCCTCCAGGCCTGGTGCGCCAGGGCCCTCGCCGGGCGGGTGGGGTCGATCCTGGCGGACCCCGCGGCGGGCTGGCGCCTGGCGACACGGGAGGGGCCCGCCCAGACCTTCCGGACCGTGATCCTGGCCACCGGCGCAGACCTCCCCGGCCTCTGGGCCGACGCGCCCATCCTCCCCGTCCGCGGCCAGGCCAGCTGGAGCGGGTCCCCGGGGCGCTCGCGCCCCGACGCCGCCGGATGGGGTGGCTATCTCGCCCCGATGGCCGGGGGCTTCCTCTTCGGCGCCACCTTCCGGCGCGGCGAGACCTCGACGGCGGTGACCGACGGGGACCACCAGGCCAACCTGGAGCTTCTCGCCGGGGCGCGGCCGGGCCTTGCCGCAGGCCTTGCGGGACAGGCGCTCGAGGGGCGCGCCAGCGTGCGGGCGACAACGCGGGACCACCTGCCCCTGGCCGGCGCCGTCCCGGGCCAACCGGGCCTGCATGTCCTGGGCGGCCTTGGTTCGCGCGGCCTGACCTGGGCGCCCCTCCTGGGCGAGCATGTCGCCGCGCTTGTGACCGGAACCCCTTCGCCCCTGCCGTCAGACCTCGCGGCCCTCCTGTCCCCGGGGCGCCATAGCGTCGAGTAACAGCGCTCATCCCTGCCGTGCCATTATGCCGCCGCATCCGGGCTGCTATCCTGCCTCCCAAACTGCAGGAGTCTGACCATGAACCCCCAGATGAGCCTTGCGGCTGCGGCCGCCACCCTCGCCCTGGCTGGCGCCGCCATCGCCCAGGTCCAGCCGTCTCCCGCCCCCGCCGCACCTGCAGCCGGGGCCGCGGCGGCAGGCGAGTCGCCCGACAAGCCCCAGCGGGCCTGCTTCTTCAACCGCGACATCCGGGGCTTCGCCGCCCCGGACGACAAGACCCTCTACCTCCGGGTCCGCAACAAGGAGGTCTTCCGCCTCGACATGATGGGCCGCTGCCCCGACCTGGACTGGGAGAACCGGATCGCCATCGACAGCCGCGGCTCCTCCTCGATCTGCGATCCGGTGGATGCGACCGTGCTTGTCCGGGGCCCCATCGGGGTCGACCGCTGCCCGGTGCGGGCGCTCACCCGCCTGACCCCCGAGGAAGTCGCAGCCCTGCCCCGCAAGTCGCGGCCCTGATCCGGGACGGATCCGCATTCGCTTTCGCCCGGCGCGGAAGACGAATACCTTGGCTCCCGGTTGACGCCCTGACTTCGGAGCTCTTGCGTGTCCCTCACCCGGCGGACCCTGGCTGGCCTGATCGCCCTGGCGCCCGGACGGGCCTGGGCGTCGGATGGCCCCCTCGTCGCGGCGGCGTCGGATCTGACCGGCGCCCTCCCCCTCATTGCAGAGCGGTTCCGGCGCGCCGGGGGCGGGCCGGTCC
>CAIMLY010000232.1 GCA_903842425.1 uncultured Alphaproteobacteria bacterium
CTCACGGGATTCCTGGCCACGCCGGGCATACTGGCGGCCATGGGCACCCCGGCGGACGCCCGGGCCGACGCCACGACCTATCTGCGGGTCATCTTCATGGCGATCCCCATCATGTACTTCTTCTCCTTCGTGCAGATGGCGCAGAGGGGAACCGGGGACTCGCGGACTCCCTTCTACTTCGCCCTCCTGGCCATCTCGATGGAGGTGGTGCTGAACCCGATCCTGATCACCGGGTTCGGGCCGTTTCCGCGGATGGGCATCGCCGGATCCGCCTCGGCCACCCTGATCTGCCAGGGGCTGACCCTGGCGGCGATCATCTTCTGGCTACACCGCAGGGACTCGATCCTGATCCCCCGCCCCGGCGAGTTCGGCTACCTCGTCCCCGACCTCGCCATCATCCGCACCCTGATCCTCAAGGGCCTGCCGATGGGCCTGCAGATGTTCATCATGTCCTTCGCGGCCCTGACCATGACGAGCTTCGTCAACAGCTACGGGTCGACTACGGCGGCGGCATACGGCGTGGCCATGCAGATGTGGGCCTATGTCCAGATGCCCGCCATGGCGCTCGGCATGGCGGTGTCGTCCATGGCGGCGCAGAACGTCGGGGCCGGCCGGATGGACCGGGTCGACCAGGTCGCCCGGACGGGGATCGGCTATTCCGCCCTGCTCAGCGCCCTGCCGATCCTGCTCATCTACGCCGTCGGGCCGCTGGCGCCCCGCCTGTTCCTGCCGGAGGGCAGCCCCTCCATCCCCATCGCCCAGCACATCAACTACTTCGTGCTGTGGGGCTTCATCCCCTTCGGCATGAGCTTCATCCTGTCGGGCATCGTCCGGGCGACCGGATCGGTCTGGCCACCCCTGATCGCCATGGTCATCGCCATGTGGGGCATCCGGATCCCCGTGGCGACCCTGCTGCAGCCCTGGCTGGGCGCCGACGCGGTCTGGATCAGCTTCCCGATCGGCTCCATCGCCTCGGCCCTGCTGGCCCTGGCCTGGTACCGGTGGGGCAACTGGCGGAAGTCGAGCCTGCTCGCCAGCTTCGCTCCGACCCGGGACGAGGCGGCCGCGGCGGTCGTCGCAGCGCCGCCTCGGGTCGATACCCCCTGAGCCTGGCTCAGGGCTCCATCAGGGCCGAGTAGACCAGGGTCCGCAGCTCGCGCCGGATGGGATAGGTCGAGGACCCCATGAGCTGGGTCATGAAGACCACGGCGATGTCCTTCACGGGATCGATCCAGAAGGCGGTGGAGGCCGCGCCGCCCCAGTAGTACTCGCCCGGGCTCGAGGTCAGCATGGCCCGCACGGGGTCGAAGGTGACGGCGAAGCCGAGGCCGAAGCCGACGCCGGCGTTGGTGGCCTCGGAGAAGAGCGAACGGGAGAGCATGGTCAGGTCCTGTCCGCCCGGCAGGTGGTTCGAGGCCATCAGCCGGAGGGTGGCCGGGGCGATCAGGCGTTCGCCGCCCAGCTCGCCGCGGTTCACCAGCATCCGGCAGAACTTCATGTAGTCGTCCGCCGTGGAGACCAGGCCGCCGCCGCCGGAGTGGAAGGTGGGCGGGGTCAGGTAGGCGCTGGTGCGGGGATCGTCCTGCAGGGTCAGGCCGCCTTCCGGCGTGGGCGCGTAGCAGGCCGAGAACCGGTCGGCCTGGTCGGCCCGGACGGAAAACCCGGTCTCGTCCATGCCCAGGGGGTCCAGGATCCGCGCCTTCAGGAAGGCCTCGAAGGCCTGGCCGGAGATTCTCTCGACCAGGACGCCGAGGACGTCCGTGGCGATGGAGTAGTTCCAGGCCTCGCCCGGCGAGAATTCCAGCGGCAGGCGGGCGAGGGCGTCGACAAAGCCCTGCATGTCGAGCGGCCCGTGGGCGTCGGCGATCTTCAGCCTTCGGTAGGCGGCGTCCACATTGGTCCGGGTCTGGAAGCCGTAGGTCAGGCCCGCGGTATGGCGCAGCAGGTCGACCATCTGCATGGGCCGTGCGGCCGGCGTGGTCAGGTAGGGCCCGGTCCCGGCCGAGAAGACCGCCAGGTCCTTCCACTCGGGGATGAACCGGGAGACCGGGTCATCCAGGGCGACCTTGCCCTCCTCGACCAGCATCATGAAGGCCAGGCTCGTGACCGGCTTGGTCATGGAATAGATGCGATGCACGTCGTCGCGGGTGGCGGCGCGGCCGCGCTCGCGGTCGGCCAGGCCCTGGACGGTCTCGTGGACCAGGTCGTCGCCCCTCAGCACCTGGAGATGGGCGAACGGCAGCCGCCCGGTCGCCAGGTACTTCGCCTCGAGGAACTGGTCGATGCGGGCCAGGCGGGCGGGGGAGAAGCCGAGGGCTTGCGGGCGGGTCATGGCGTTTCCTTGCCTGTGGAGTCCGCGCAGACCTTGCGGCGCCGTGGCCCTTTTCGCAAAGGCCGGCGTTGCGCATTCAGCCCTTCGGCCCGATAGTTGAGCAAACAGTATGCCGCAGGACGGCGCACGGGAGGATGACGATGGCCTGGGACTTCGAGACCGATCCTGAATTCCAGAAGAAGCTCGACTGGATCGAGGACTTCATGCGCGAGGAGGTCGAGCCCCTCAGCCACCTGGGCATGGCCGCCCATGGCCCGCTGGGCCGCGAGAAGTTCATCAAGCCCCTGCAGGACAAGGTGAAGGCCCAGGGCCTTTGGGCCTGCCACCTGGGTCCCGAACTCGGCGGCCAGGGCTATGGCCAGCTGAAGCTGGGCCTGATGAACGAGAAGCTGGGCCGCAACGGCCTTGCGCCGACCATCTTCGGCTGCCAGGCGCCTGATACCGGCAACGCCGAGATCATCGCCCATTACGGCACGGAAAAGCAGAAGGAGCAGTACCTCTGGCCGCTCCTGAACGGCGAGATCCGATCGGCCTTCTCCATGTCCGAGCCGACCGGCGGCTCCGACCCGCTGACCTTCCGCACCCGGGCGGTGCTGGACGGCGACGAGTGGGTGATCAACGGCGAGAAGTGGTACTCGACCAACGCCCGCTGGGCGAAGGTGCTGGTCGTCTACGCCATCACCGACCCCGACGCGAAGGACCCCTACCGCCGCACCTCCATCTTCCTGGTCCCGACGGACACTCCCGGGGTCCGGATCATCCGCAACGTCGCCGTCGGCGGCGGGGGCGAGATCGGCGGCGGCAACGAGGGCTATGTCGAGTACAAGGACGTCCGGGTTCCCTACGACGCCCTGCTGGGCGAGCGCGGCGCGGCCTTCGTCATCGCCCAGGTCCGACTGGGCGGGGGCCGGGTGCACCACGCCATGCGCACGGTCGGCGCCTGCAAGCACGCCCTGGACCTGATGTGCCAGCGGGCGGTCTCGCGCACCACGCGCGATGGCCGCCTGGCGGACCTTCAGATGGTCCAGGAGCAGATCGCCGACTCCTGGATCGCCCTGGAGAGCTTCCGCCTCCTGGTCCTTCGGACCGCCTGGCTGATCGACAAGCACAAGGACTACAACCTGGTCCGCAAGGACATCGCCGCCATCAAGGTGGCCATGCCCAAGGTCTACAACGACATCGCGACCAAGGCCGCCCACCTGCATGGCGCCCTGGGCGTCTCGAACGAAATGCCCTTCATGCACATGGTGACCAGCTCGCTGGTCATGGGCATCGCCGACGGCCCGACCGAGGTGCACAAGGTGACCCTGGCCAAGCAGGTTCTGAAGGACTACCGGCCGGACAACGACCTCTTCCCCAAGTACCACATCCCCCGTCTGCGCGAGGAAGCCCAGGAGAAGTTCTCCAAGGAACTTGCGGAGATGAAGGAAGAGTACGCCCGCCGGGCCCGCGACGCCGCCTCGGCCTGAGCCGGCGACCAGTTTCGATCCAGGGGGCGTCCTGCGGGGCGCCCCCTTCCTTTTTGACTTGATCGCCGCGACGTCAGGCCCTCAGGGTCCCCGACCGTCCGCCTTTCCCCGAGATCCGCCCCATGCCGTCTGAACCCGCTCCCGAATGGCCGGTCCTGTCGATCGCCGAGGCGCATGCGCGCCTCACGGCGCCGGGCCAGCGCTACGAGATGGAGGAAAGGGTGATCGGCGGCGTCTCCCAGCGGGTCTGGAAGAACGCCCCGCCGACCCTCCGCGACATCTTCCTGAACGCCCGGGCCTTCGACGCGCGCGAGTTCCTGGTCTACGAGGACGACCGGGCGACCTACGAGGCCTTCGCCCGCGCCGCCATCACCCTGGCCCGCCAGCTGCAGGCTGACGGCGTGCGCAAGGGCGACCGGGTGGCGGTGATCATGCGCAACCTGCCGGAGTGGCCGGTGGCCTTCTATGCGGGTGTCCTGGCCGGGGCGATCGTCACCCCCCTGAACGGCTGGTGGACCGGGCCGGAGCTTGAGTACGGCCTGGCCGACTCCGGGACCCGGGTGGCGATCGTCGACGACGAGCGGCTGGAGCGCATCGCCCCCTGCCTGGAGGCCCTTCCCGCCCTGGAGCGCGTCTATGTCGCCCGCCTGCCCGAAGGGGCGGAGGCAACGGGCCGCGTAAGCCGGCTCGAGACGGTGATCGGGCCCGTCAACAGCTGGAAGGACCTGCCGGACCTGCCCCTTCCGGCCGTGGAGATCGCGCCAGAGGACGACGCCACCATCCTCTACACCTCCGGGACCACGGGCCGGCCCAAGGGCGCCCTGGGCACCCACCGCAACATGACCGCCAACGTGCTGACCAGCGGCATCGCCGCGGCGCGCAACTTCCTGAGGGCGGGCCAGCCCCTGCCCGAGAGCGACCCCCACAAGCTGCCCCAGCGCAGCTCCCTCCTGGTGGTGCCCCTGTTCCACGCCACCGGCCTGTCGGCCACCCTCGGCCCGACCATGAACGCCGGCGGCAAGATCGTGCTGATGCGCCGCTGGGAGGCCGAACAGGCCATGCAGCTCATCGAGCGTGAGCGCATCGACGCCACCGGCGGCGTGCCCACCATCGCCTGGCAGCTGATCGAGCACCCGGCCCGGGCGAAGTACGACCTGTCCTCCCTGGTGTCGGTCTCCTATGGCGGCGCGCCCTCGGCGCCCGAGCTGGTCCGGCGGATCGTCGAGGTCTTCCCGGGCTCGGCCCCGGGCAACGGCTGGGGCATGACCGAGACCACCGCCACCTTCACCAGCCACACCGGCAAGGACTACGAGGCCCGGCCCGACAGCGCCGGCCCCGCCGCCCCTGTCGGCGACATGCAGATCCGCGACCCCGGCGATGGCGTGACCCTGCTGCCCGTGGGCCAGGTGGGCGAACTCTGGGTCAAGGGCCCGCAGGTGGTGAAGCTCTACTGGAACAAGCCCGAGGCCACCGCCGAGACCTTCCGCGACGGCTGGCTGCGTACCGGCGACCTGGCGCGGCTGGACGAGGAGGGCTTCCTCTTCATCGTTGACCGGGCCAAGGACATGCTGATCCGCGGCGGCGAGAACATCTACTGCGTCGAGGTCGAGAACGTGCTCTACGACCATCCGGACGTGATGGACGCCGCCCTGGTCGGGGTTCCCCACAAGACCCTTGGAGAGGAGCCCGCCGCCGTGGTCCACCTGAAGCCCGGCGGAACCGCCGGCGAGACCGAGCTGAGGCAGTGGGTGCGCGAGCGCCTCGCCGCCTTCAAGGTGCCGGTGGAGGTCCGGTTCTGGCCCGAGCCCCTGCCACGCAACGCCAACGGCAAGATCCTGAAGACGGAGCTGAAGTCGGTGTTCGAGGCGCGTTCATGACCGACGCCGCCGCGCCCCTCATCGTCGGCCTGGGCGGCACGACCCGGGAAGGTTCCTCCACGGAGCGGGCGCTGTGCGCCGCCCTGGCGACGGCGGAGGCCCAGGGAGCCCGGACGCAGCTGATCGGCGGGGCGTTCCTGGCCGAGCTCCCCATCTACGACCCGCGGCCGGGCGGCCCGACGGCCCGGCAGGCGGAACTGGCCGACATTGTGCGCGGCGCCGACGGCCTGATCCTGGCGACGCCGGGCTATCACGGTTCGCTGTCCGGGGTGATGAAGAACGCCCTCGACACCCTGGAGCTTCTCCGGGAGGACGCGCGCCCCTATTTCTCGGACCGGGCGGTCGGCGTCATCGTGACGGCGGCGGGGTCTCAGGCGGCGGGCACCACCCTCACCGCCGTGCGCTCCATCATCCACGCCATGCGCGGGTGGCCCACCCCCTTCGGCGCGGCGATGAGCGTCAACTCGGCCTCCTTTGGCCCCGACGGGCGGCCCATCGAGGTCCGTGACGCCTGGCAGCTCGACACCGTCGCCGGCCAGGTGGTGCAGTTTGCGAAAATGAGGTTGCAGTCATGAAACGTCCCTACCTCGTCACCGACGCCCCGAAGCCCTCGGCAGGGGAGGATTCCGCGATCAGCCCGATCGAGGACATCATCGAGGATGCGCGCAACGGCCGTCCCTACATCCTTGTCGACGCCGAGGACCGGGAGAACGAGGGCGACGTCATCATCCCCGCCCAGTTCGCCACGCCCGAACAGATCAACTTCATGGCCAAGCACGCCCGCGGCCTGATCTGCCTGTCGATCACCGGCGACCGGGCCCGGCAGCTGCGCCTGCCGCCCATGGCGGTCGACAACCAGTCCGGCCACGGCACCGCCTTCACCGTGTCCATCGAGGCCCGGGAGGGCGTCACCACGGGTATTTCCGCCCATGACCGGGCCCACACCATCGCGGTTGCGGTGGACCCCACCAAGGGCGCCGACGAGATCGTCTCCCCGGGGCATGTCTTCCCCCTCGTCGCACGTGACGGCGGGGTCCTCGTCCGGGCCGGGCATACCGAGGCGGCGGTCGACATCTCGCGCCTCGCGGGCCTGAACCCCGCCGGGGTGATCTGCGAGATCATGAAGGATGACGGGTCCATGGCCCGCCTGCCGGACCTCATCGTCTTCGCCCAGACCCACGGCCTGAAGATCGGCACCATCGCCGACCTCATCGCCTACCGCCGGCGGACCGAGCGCCAGGTGGAGCGGGTGCTGGAGACCCCGGTCGACAGCGTCTTCGGCGGCCGGTTCCGGATGGTCATCTACCGCAACATCCTGGACCGCACGGAGCACATGGTGCTGACCCGCGGCCGGATCGAGCCGGACCGGCCCACCCTGGTGCGCATGCACCGCCTGGACCTGGCCGCGGATGTCATCGGCGCCGGCGGGGCGCGGTCGGACTATGTCCGGACGGCCCTGGAGACCCTTGCGGCCTCTGAAGGCGCCGGCGTGGCGGTCTTCATCAGCGACTCCAATCCGTCGTGGCTGTCCGAGCGGTACGGGGCGGACCCTGCGGTGGACCATGGCGCCAATGTCCTGCGCGACTACGGCGTCGGCGCCCAGATCCTGATCGATCTCGGGGTCCGCGACATGGTCCTCCTGACCAATTCCGCCACGGTCCTCCCGGGATCCGCCGGCTACGGACTTCGGATCGTGGAGCGTCGACCCCTCGACTGAACCCGGCATTCCGGCGTATAAGAGTCCCGCTTTACGCAGCGCCCGGCCGAAAGGTCGGGCGCCGTCATTTCAGGAGACCGTCATGGCCGACATTCTGATGCCGAAGGCGACCGCTGTCTGGCTGGTCGACAACACCTCCCTGACCTTCGAGCAGATCGCCGATTTCTGCGGCCTCCATCCCCTTGAGGTGAAGGGCATCGCCGACGGTGAAGTCGCCCGCGACATCCGGGGTGCGGACCCCATCGCCAACGGCCAGCTCTCCCGGGAAGAGATTGATGCGGCCCAGCAGGACTCCAAGCGCCGGATGGCCGCCCTCAAGAGCCGCCACGCCGAACACCTGAAGCCGGCCAAGAAGGCCCCGCGCTATACGCCGGTCTCCCGTCGCCAGGACCGTCCGGACGCCATCGCCTGGTTCGTGCGCAACCACCCCGAGGTCTCGGACGCGCAGATCTCCCGGCTGCTTGGCACCACCAAGGCCACGATCGACCAGGTCCGCAACCGGACGCACTGGAACTCGGCGAACATCAAGCCGGTGGATCCGGTCAGCCTGGGCCTCTCGACCCAGCTCGAGCTGGACGACATCGTTCGCACGGCCGCCGAGAAGCGCGCCCGCGACAACGCCAGGAAGGGCATCGTCGAGCCTGAGGGACCGACACTCGAGCCGGCCTCCGAAACCGGCGCGGACCCCTGGCCCCAGGGCGACGACGAGGATTGATCGTCAGCTCAGGCTGCGGGCCGCGCCCGTGACCTGAGCATCTCGATCTCTTCCTTGATGTGGAGCTTCCGCCGCTTGATCTGGCGGATCGCGGCGTCCTCGGAACTGGGGTGGGCGAGGGCGTCCCGGAGATCGGACTCCAGGGACCGGTGCCGGCGGCCAAGTTCGCGGATGCGGGCGTCAATGGACATGACTCAGGGTCTCCTTCCATGCGACTGGGTGGGAGTGAACACCCGCTGACGCCGGTTGTCAGATCACATAAGGTTGCTTTCGTCGCTCACTGGAGCCGCGGGATCGGAACATGGTCACTCCCTATCCGGCACGGACTGTTTTCCCGCCAGGTCCCGGCACGCAGGTCCCCACGTCCGGGGCGCGCCGATGAGCCGGGAACTGGATCCGGATATGGAGGCGGAGGTCCGCCGCCGCCTGTCCGAGCTCCAGCTTGATCACAACGACCTGGAGGTCGCCATCCAGGCGATCGGCCTGTCGCCGGTGCCCGACATGATGGTGATCGGACGACTGAAGCGGAAGAAACTCGCCCTCAAGGACGAGATCCAGCGCCTCAAGGACCAGTTGACCCCCGACATCATCGCCTGAAGCCGCGGGTCTGTCCGGCGATCAGTCCCTGAGTTCCCGGCGCCGGGCGTACATGGCGGCGTCCGCGCGGGCGAGGATCTCTTCCCCCTCGAGGTCCGGGGTGATCGCCGTCACCCCGAAGGAGACGTGGAGGGGGGCGGACCAGTCCCCGAAACGGACGGGGCTGGACTCCAGGTTCCGGGCCAGGCTCTGGGCGCGGGCCTCCGCGGCGGGCAGGCTGGCCTGGGCCAGGACCACGGCGAACTCGTCACCTCCGACCCGGGCCACGAAGTCCACCTCGGCGACCTGGGCCCTCAGCCGCTCGGCAACTGCCCGAAGGGCCGCGTCCCCCGCGGCGTGGCCGAAGCGGTCGTTGATGCTCTTGAAGTCGTCCAGGTCGATGTAGACGAGGGCGGCAGGTGATCCGTACCGGTGGGCGAAGGTCCGGATCCGATCGAGTTCGCGCATCAGGGCCCGTCGGTTCAGGGCGGGGGTCAGGGGGTCCTGGTCCGCAAGGACCTCCATCTGGTTGAGCTGCGACTTCAGCCTCGAGACCTCCTGGCGAAGATCGTCGATCTCGGTCATCAGGGTCCGGATCGCTCCCTGGACCGCCGGCGTCAGGTCCGCTTCGGAAAGGCCCAGGAAGGCGATCTCGTCCGGTCGCGTCGGCCCCCGGCCGACCACCTTGGCCCCGGCCTGCATGAGGGCGCGCTTGCGGATGTCCGAAAACGGCTGGTTTCTCGCGCCTGTGACCTTCAGGACCATGTGACCCCCAGCGCCGTGTGTGTCTCAGCATCCCGCGGGCGGACCCGCGAATCTCCTGCGACGTTAACCCTATTTCGCACAGTGTGTTGACCCAAGGAAGGCGAGCCCTATTCTCGCGCGCCTCGCCGCCAGGGGGCCATTGACATGAGTGCTGCCGCTGCACCCGTCGCCGTCATCATGGGCAGTCGCTCGGACTGGCCCACGATGAAGGGGGCCGCCGACATGCTGGACGCCCTGGGCGTCGCCTGGGAAGCGCGGGTGATCTCTGCGCACAGGACACCCCTGCGCATGGTGGAGTTCGCCCGGGGGGCCCGCGCTGCGGGCGTCCAGGTGATCATCGCCGGCGCCGGCGGCGCGGCTCACCTGCCGGGCATGACCGCCGCGCTGACGGACCTGCCGGTCCTCGGCGTTCCGGTGGAGTCGAAGGCGCTCAAGGGCATGGACAGCCTCCTGTCCATCGTCCAGATGCCCGCCGGCGTGCCGGTGGCCACCCTCGCGATCGGAGAGGCCGGCGCCCGCAACGCCGGCCTCCTGGCCGCACAGATCCTGTCGCTTGGCGACACCGCCCTGGCCGGACGCCTGGCCGCCTGGCGGGAGGCGCAGACCGCTTCCGTCGCCGTCACGGTCATCGACGACTGAGGACGCCGTGAAGCCGCTGTCTCCCGGATCGACAATCGGCATCCTCGGTGGGGGGCAGTTGGGCCGCATGCTGGCGACCGCCGCCGCGCGCCTGGGTTTCGACGTCATCATCCTCGATCCCGAGCCCGACTGCCCGGCGTCCCGGGTCAGCGCCCGGCATCTCGCCGCGCCCTACGATGACGCCGAGGCCCTGAAGGTGCTGGCCGGATCCTGCGGCGTGGTGACGGTCGAGTTCGAGAATGTCCCCGCCGCGGCCCTGGAGACCCTCATCGCCCTGGGCGTTCCCGTGGCGCCGGGGCCCCGCGCCCTTGCAATCGCCCAGGACCGCGTGGACGAGAAGACCTTCCTCAATGGCGCCGGGGCGCCCACCGTGGCCTTCGCCGCCGCCTCGACGGCGGGGGAGGCCGCCGGCGCCGCCGAAGCCCTCGGGGGGCGGGTGCTGATCAAGACCCGGCGCGAGGGCTACGATGGCAAGGGGCAGGCCTGGGCCGCCTCTGCCGGGGAGGCCGGAGCCGTCTTCCGCGCCCTGGGGGAGCGTCCTGTGATCGTCGAGGCTCCCGCCGACTTCCGCCGAGAACTGTCCATCATCGCCGCCAGGGGCTGGGATGGCGCCGTCGCGGCCTTTCCGCTGGCCGAGAACACGCATGTCCAGGGCATCCTGCGCCGCTCCGTCGCCCCCGCCGCCGTGAGTCCGGACCAGGTCCTGGAAGCCGGGGAGATCGCCCGGCGGATCCTGGACGGGTTGGACTATGTGGGGGTGATCGGCATCGAGCTCTTCGAGCTCGGGGATGGCCGCCTGCTGGTCAACGAAATTGCGCCAAGGGTCCACAACAGCGGCCACTGGACCCAGGACGGAGCCGCCATCGACCAGTTCGAGCAGCATGTCCGGGCGGTGACTGGCTGGCCCCTCGGACCGGCGCACGCAACGGCCCGGGTGGAGATGACCAACCTGCTGGGTGATGAGGTCACTCAGTGGGCGGCCCTGGCGGCGGACCCCACCTGCCGGCTCCATCTCTACGGCAAGCGCGAGGCTCGGCCTGGCCGCAAGATGGCCCACGTGAACCGGATGTCCGACCTCTAGCGGGCCTCAGGCCTCCGGCGGGATGGCCTGCAGGGCCTCTTCCAGTTCGGAGAAGGTC
>CAIMLY010000233.1 GCA_903842425.1 uncultured Alphaproteobacteria bacterium
CCTGGCGCCCCGCCTGATCGGGACCTACGAGGACGAACTGCATCCCCACCTGGCCGAGGCCCTGGCGGCGGATCCTGAGGTCATCCTCGATATCGGATGCGCCGAGGGCTACTACGCCGCGGGCCTGGCCCGGCTGGCCCCCCGCGCCCGGGTCCACGCCCATGACACGTCCGAGACCGCGCAGGCCGCCTGCCGGCGGATGGCGGAGCTCAACGGGGTGGCCGGCCGCGTCCAGGTGGGCGGGCTCTTCCAGCCGGGGGACTTCCAGGCCTTCGCCGGGTATCGGTGCCTGGTCATCGTCGACATCGAGGGGGCCGAAGACGACCTCTTGAGGCCCGACCTCGCCCCGGCCCTGGCCGGAATGCGGCTGATCGTCGAGACCCATGATGTCTATCGGCCCGGGGTCCTGGATCGCGTCCGCGCCCGCTTCGAGGCCACCCACGGGATCATCGAGGTCCGCCCGGGCCCGAAGACGGCGCCCCTGCCGGAGCTCCTCCGCAACCGCAGCCACCTGGACCAGCTGCTCGCCGTCTGGGAGTTCCGCGCCGCGCCGACCCCCTGGCTGGTCATGACGCCGAAGGCGGTGGACTAGGCTTCGCGCCCCTCGGCTCCGACCGCGGCCTCCAGGCGTGCGGCGAGGTCGCCCCGCGGCGCGACCGATACGCCGTCCAGCCCCAGCCAGCCCGCCATGCGCCTGAGGTTCCGCGCCAGGGCCTCCGGGGTCTGCGGGCCTGAGGCGGGCTCTGCGTGGGCGACCTGGACGAGGAGCCTGCCGCCCTTGCGGTCGGCCTTCAGGTCGACCCGGGCGGTGATCGCTTCGCCCTCCAGGAAGGGAAGGACGTAGTAGCCGTGCACCCGGCGATGGGCAGGGGTGTAGATTTCCAGCCGGATGCGCACGTCGAACAGGCGCTCAGCGCGGTCGCGGAACCAGATGAGGTTGTCGAAGGGACTGAGAAGGGCCTCGGCCTCGACCTTCCGGGGCGCCCCCGCGCCGGGCGACAGGTAGGCCGGCGCCCGCCAGCCCTCGACCCGAACGGGGGTCAGCTCCCCGAGCTCCACGAGTTCGGCTACGCGCAGCCGGGCATCGGCGGCGGTCAGGCGGAAGTAATCCCTCAGGTCCGCCTCGGTGGCCACGCCCTGGGCCCGGGCGGCGATCCGGATCAGCTCCCGCTGGGCCTCGGCCCGGGTGGGCGTCGGGGCGTCGAGGAGGCGAGTCGGGTGCACCTGGCGGGGCAGTCCGTAGATTCGCTCGAAGGCGCCCCGGCGGGCGGCGGTGGTCAGCCGCCCTGTCCAGAACAGGCACTCCAGGGCCCGCTTGCCCTCGCTCCAGCCCCACCAGCCGCCGGCGCCCCTGGCCCCCAGGCCGAGGTCGGAAGCCGCCAGCGGGCCGCGCCGGTCGATTTCGTCCAGCACCCGGTCGATGAAGTCGCCGTGGCTGCGCAGGAAGGCCGACACGCCCCGCCACACCCCGACGCCCGCCTCGGCGTCCTGCATCCGCCAGCGCAGGAGGGGCTGGACCTCTAGGGGCGCCAGGGAGGCCTCATGCATCCAGTACTCGAACAGGCCCTTTCGGGGTCCCCAGGCCAGGTCTTCCAGCACACCCCGCGGATAGGCGCCCAGGCGCGAGAACAGGGGAAGGTAATGGGACCTCGCCAGGACATTGACCGAGTCCATCTGCAGGACGCCCAGGCGCCGGAGCACGCCGAGGACCCCGGCCCGCCCGGGATCCGAGGGGAAGGCCCGGCCGAAGCCCTGGGCGCGAAGGGCGATGCGGCGGGCCTCGACGGCGGAAAGTCCGGGCCTCACCGGGCCAGTCGGCCGTCCGAAAGGGCGCCGAGGTCGAACCGGAAGAGGACGGCGGGGTCGGGCGCCTCCACCTCCCGGGAGATCTCCTCGGGCGCCAGGGTGCGGACGAGGTGGCGCAGTATGGCCAGACGCGCCGGCTTCTTCTCGTCGGACCGGACGCAGGTCCAGGGCGCCTTTTCGGAGTGGGTGCGCCGGAGCATGCCGTCCCGGGCGTCGGAATAGGCGTCGAAGCGGGACTGTGCGGCCTCGTCCAGCGGACTGGTCTTCAGGGCCTTGAGCGGGTCGGTCCGCCGCTCCTCAAGGCGCTTCTTCTGCTCCTTGCGGCTGACGTCGAGCCAGAGCTTCACCAGCCGGACCCCGCTGTCGACCAGCATGCCCTCGAAGGCCGGGACCTCGCGCAGGAAGTGCTCGTGCTCGTCCTCGGTGCAGAAGCCCATGACCGGCTCCACCCCGCCCCGGTTGTACCAGGACCGGTTGAAGATCACGGTCTCGCCCGCCGCCGGAAGCCAGGGGACATAGCGCTGGAAGAACCACTGGGTCTTCTCGCGGTCCGATGGCTTGGGCGGGGCGACCACCCGGGTCGCCCGGGTGGACAGGTGCTCGGTGATCCGCTGGATCGAGCCGTCCTTGCCCGCCGCGTCGCGGCCCTCGAAAATGATCAGCACCTTGTCGCCGGCGGCGATGGCGTGCTGCTGGTAATGGACCAGGGCCAGCTGCAGCCGCTGGAGGTCCTGTTCGTAGGCGTCGTCCGATGTGTCCTTGCCGGTCATGGCGCAAGCCTAGGCGGAACGGCGCCGTCGGGTCTAGGAGGAAGCATGATCCGCCTTCATGTCGATGACGACCTTTCCGGGGGCCAGACCCTCCTCCTGGCCTCCGAGCAGGGCCGCTACCTGGTCCAGGTGATGCGACGCGCACCGGGGGACGAGGTCCTGGTCTTCAACGGCCGGGACGGGGAGTGGCTGGCGCGCATCGACGCCGCCGGGAAGCGGGAGGTCAGGATCTCCCTCGTGCGCAGGACCCGCACCCAGCCCCCGCCGGGGGGGCTGGTCCTGCTCATGGCGCTGGTCAAGCGGACGCCCCTGGAGACCACGGTGGCCAAGGCTGTCGAGCTGGGCGTCTCCGAGATCCGGCTGGTCACCACCGGGCGGACCAACGCCGACCACGCCCGGATCGACCGGCTGTCCGCCATTGCGGTGGAAGCGGCGGAACAGACCGGACGGCTGGACGTTCCCGCCATCCGGCCGCCGGAGCCCCTGGAGCGGGTGCTGGAGGCCCGCCCCGGCGGCGGGCGCCTGGTCTTCTGCGACGAGGCGGGCGACGCGCCGCCCCTGCCGGCGGCGCTGGGCGGCATGGCCCCCGGGCCCCTGGGACTTCTGGTGGGCCCCGAGGGCGGTTTCACTCCGGCCGAGAGGTCTGCGCTCCGGTCCCGGGACGGGACGATCCCGGTCTCCCTGGGGCCCCGGATCCTCCGCGCCGACACCGCCGCCCTGGCCGCCCTCGCCCTGGTCCAGGCGGTCCTCGGCGACTGGCGGGCCTGATTTCCTGCATGCGCTCCAGAATTCCTGATTTGCGCCAGGGCGACTTAACGGCGTAAAGATCGCGCCCCGCTGAAGAGCGGGTCCGGGAAGGGAACCTACGGGAAGACGGGCATGGCCGACTCCAAGGTCGACGATCGACCGCTGGATTTCTCCGACATCGTCGGCTGGCTGCAGGCGGGCGAGACCCCGCCGGCGGACTGGCGCGTGGGCGCAGAGCACGAGAAGTTCGTGTTCCGGACGGCGGATCACACCTCTGTTCCCTACGAAGGCGAGGCCGGCATCCTGGCCCTGATGGAGGGCCTGAAGGCCTTCGGCTGGACGGACGTGCGTGAGGGCGAGACCCTGATCGGCCTCGAGCGGGGCAGGGCCAATGTCAGCCTGGAGCCCGGCGGCCAGTTTGAACTCTCCGGCGCGCCCCTTGCCGACATGCACGAGATCGCCGCCGAGACGGCGGGGCACCTCGACGAGGTGCGGACGGTGGGCGACCGGCTGGGCCTGGGCTTCCTGGGCCTGGGCTTCACGCCGGAATGGACCCGCGAGCAGATCCCGGTGATGCCCAAGGGCCGCTACAGGATCATGCGCGCCTACATGCCCAAGGTCGGCGGCATGGGCCTGGACATGATGTTCCGCACCTGCACGGTGCAGGCCAACCTCGACTTTGCGGACGAAGCCGACATGCGGCTGAAGTTCCGGACCAGCCTGGCGCTCCAGCCGGTGGTCACCGCCCTGTTCGCCAACTCGCCCTTCGTGGAGGGACGGCCGTCGGGCTTCCTGACCTCCCGCGCCAACGTCTGGACGGACACCGACCCGAACCGCACGGGCATGCTGGGCTTCGTCTTTGACGAGGGGTTCGGCTACGAGGCCTACGCCAACTACCTGCTGGACGTGCCGATGTACTTCGCCAAGCGGAACGGGGCCTATGTGGACCTGTCCGGGCGATCCTTCCGGCAGTTCATGACCCGGGGGTTCGAGGATCTTCCCGGCGACCGGCCCAGCCTGAAGGACTTCGCTGACCACGCCACCACCGCCTTCCCCGAGGTGCGGCTGAAGCAGTACCTTGAGATGCGCGGCGCCGACGTGGGCGCCCGCGACATGCTGGACGCCCTGCCCTCGATCTGGACCGGGGTGTTCTATGACCGCGCCGCCCTCGAGGCCGCCTGGGACCTCTGCCGGGACTGGCCCCTGGAGTCCCACGAGCAGCTCCGGGCGGACGTCACCCGGCAGGGCCTCCGGGCGAGGATCGGGTCGAGGACGGTCCAGGACGTGGCCCGGGACCTGGTGGCCATCGCCACCGGCGGACTGAAGCGCCGCGCCCGCCTTGACGCCTCGGGCGCCGACGAGAGCCGGTACCTCGAGCCCCTGGCCGAGATCGCCGACAGCGGCCTGACCCGGGCCGACCGGCTTCTGGACCTGTTCCACGGGCCCTGGGGCGGTCGGATCGCCCCGGTCTGGCGAGAGGCGGCGTTCTGAGCCTGGCCGGCGGCTTGCTTGCCTGAACCGGCGGCGCATGGTCTCTTCAATCTTTCAAGTCTTCGCGGGCGCGTTGCGTT
This sequence comes from uncultured Alphaproteobacteria bacterium, assembly GCA_903842425.1. GTDB lineage: Bacteria > Pseudomonadota > Alphaproteobacteria > Caulobacterales > Caulobacteraceae > Phenylobacterium. The sequence continues at coordinate 4,895 of CAIMLY010000233.1, forward strand.
CGCCCGGAGCCGGGGTCCCCTGAGATGAACATCGTCATTCTCCTTGGTCTGCTCGTCACCCTGGCCACGGGCATACCTGTCCTGCGCCAGCTCCTGCGCGAGCATCCCCGCGGACTGCTTGTCCTGTTCTTTGCCGAGATGTGGGAGCGGTTCTCCTACTACGGCATGCGCGGGATCCTGATCTTCTACCTGACCCAGCACCTGATGTTCGACAGGGACGACGCCAGTGCGCTCTACGCTTCGTACACCGCCCTGGTTTACCTGCTTCCGCTGCTGGGCGGCTTCATCGCGGACCGCTGGCTCGGATCGCGCAAGGCGGTGGCCTTCGGGGCCCTGCTCCTGGTCGCGGGCCACATCTCCATGGGCTTCGAGGGCAAGCCCTCGCAGCAGGACCTGATCTACGGCGGAAACGTCTATCCCATCGTCGCCGAAGGCCGGATGGACGACCGGGTGGCCCACATCCTGGTCGACGGGACCAAGTACGAGTTCGGCCCCCGCGAGGGCGGCGGACTGGAAATCCCCGGGGGGCCGATCGCCTCGGGCCTGCCGACCTCCATCCCCGACGGCGACTACGAGATCCGGACCCTGGTCAACAACGGCTCGGCCAGCATGTTCTATTTCGCGGTCTCGCTGATCATCCTCGGCGTCGGCTTCCTGAAGCCCAATATCTCGGCCGTGGTGGGGGACCTCTACCCGCACGGTGACCCCCGGCGGGATTCCGGCTTCACCCTCTACTATTACGGGATCAACCTCGGCGCCTTCTGGGCCTCCATCCTCTGCGGCCTGCTGGGCCAGCACTTCGGCTGGTGGGCGGGCTTCGGACTGGCCGGCATCGGGATGTTCCTGGGCTGGATCGTCTTTGTCCTTGGCCGGCCCCTGCTGGAGGGCAAGGGCGAGCCGCCCAACCCGCGCAAGCTCCGGGAGCCCTTCGCCGGCTTCATCAGCCGCGAGTGGATGACCTACATCATGTCGATCCTGGCCATCGGCATCATCTTCCTGACCGTCCAGAACAGCCGGCTGGTCGGCGCCGCCCTGGTGGCCGCCATCCTGATGTCGCTGGTGGCCCTGGCCTGGATCATCATCCGGGTCTGCCAGACCACCGTGGAGCGCCAGCGCATGGGGCTGGCGGTCATCCTGATCCTGGGCTCGGTGATCTTCTTCACCCTGTTCGAGCAGGCCGGCTCGTCCCTCAACCTCTTCGCCTCGACCAATGTCGACCTGTCCCTGACCCAGGAGGCCGGCCGGTTCCTCGGCATCCCCTACGGCACGCCGGAGCAGCTGGCGGCCATGGGCGTGAAGCCGGCGTCCTGGTGGAGCTGGATCGACACCTCCGTGGGGGCGGCGCAGACCCAGTCCTTCAACGCCGGTTTCATCCTGATCTTCGCCCCGCTCCTCGCGGCCCTCTGGACCTGGCTGGGCCAGCGCGGAAAGGACCCGAACCCGACCCTCAAGTTCGGCCTCGGGCTCATCCAGGTGGGCCTGGGCTTCCTGATCGTGGTCTGGGGCGCAAGCCTCCACGACAGCGCCTTCCGGGTGCCCCTGGTGCTGCTGGGCCTGCTCTACCTGCTGCACACCACCGGCGAGCTCTTCCTCTCCCCGGTCGGCCTGTCGGAGATCACCAAGCTGACCCTGCCGGGCGTGGTGTCCTTCATGATGGCCGTCTGGTTCCTGGCCTCCTCCATCGCCCAGTATGTCGGCGGCTGGATCGCCGGCTTCCTGGTCACCGAATCGGTGGGCGGCGAGGTCCTCGACCCGGAGCTGGCCCTGAACACCGCCATCACGGGATTCCGGACCCTGGGGTGGGCCGGCGTGGTCTGCGGCGTCGCCTTCATCGTGATCAGCTTCGTGGTGCGCGGCTGGGCGCACGAGGGCAAGCCGGTCCGGCAGGAGCCTGAGACGCCTGTCGCCTGACGGCGACGGGGCGAAGGCGCCGGCCCGGGGCCGGCCGCCGGGGTTCAGGCCCCGGCGCCGCCCACCGTCAGGCCGGTGATCTTCAGCGAGGGCTGGCCCACGCCCACCGGGACGGACTGCCCCGACTTGCCGCAGACCCCGACGCCGGGATCGAAGTCGAAGTCGTCGCCGACCATGGTCACCCGGGTCAGGGCGGTGGGGCCGTCGCCGATCAGGGTGGCGCCCTTGACCGGACGGGTGATGCGGCCGTCCTCGATCAGGTAGGCCTCTGTGCACTGGAAGACGAACTTCCCGTTGGTGATGTCGACCTGGCCGCCGCCGAAGTTGGCGCAGTAGAGGCCGCGCCGGGTCGAGGCGATCATCTCCTCGCGGGGGGTCGAGCCCCCCTCCATGGCGGTGTTGGTCATCCTGGGCATGGGAATGTGGGCGTAGGACTGTCGCCGGCCGTTCCCCGTGGCGGCCAGGCCCATCAGCCGGGCGCTCATCCGGTCGTGCATGTAGCCCACCAGGATCCCGTCCTCGATCAGCACCGTCCGGCTGGTGGGCGTGCCCTCGTCATCCACGGTCAGCGAGCCGCGGCGGCCGGGCAGGGCGCCGTCGTCGTAGACCGTCACCCCGCGGGCGGCGACCTGCTCGCCGATGCGTCCGGAAAAGGCCGAGGAGCCCTTGCGGTTGAAGTCGCCCTCCAGGCCATGGCCCACCGCCTCGTGGAGGAGGACCCCGTTCCAGCCGGGACCGAGCACGACGTCCATCTCGCCGGCCGGGCAGGGGCCCGCCTCCAGGTTGACCAGGGCCTGGCGAAGGGCCTCCTCCGCCTGGGCCCGCCAGCGGTCCGGGGCGATCCAGGCCTCGAAGCCCGCCCGACCGCCGGCGCCGGCGAATCCGGTCTCGCGCCGGCCATCGCGCTCGACGGTGATCTGCACGTTGATCCGGGCCAGGGGGCGAACGTCGCGGATGAGCCGGCCGTCGGCGCGCAGGATCTCGACCGTCCGCTGCTCTCCGCCGAGGGAGGCCATGACCTGCACCACCCGGGGATCCCGCTCCCGGCACCAGGCGTCGATCTCCTGGAGCAGGGCGACCTTGGCCTCGAATCCCGGGGACTCGGTGGGGTCGACCTCATCGTAGAGTTGGGTGTTGGTGGGACGGGGCCCCTCGTCGGCCTGGCCGGAATAGCCGCGGCGGGCCAGGGCGGCGGAACCGGCGGCGCGTTTCATTGCGGCCTCGGACACCTCGCTGGAGTGGGCGTAGCCCGCCGACTCGCCCGCCACGACCCGGAGGCCAAAGCCGTCGGAGGTGTCGAAGGCGGCGGACTTCAGCCGGCCGTCATCGAACAGGAAGGACTCGCTCCGCGATCGCTCCAGGAAGATCTCGCCGTCATCGGCGTCTCCGATCGCCTCGGAAAGCACCCTCCGCGCCGTTTCGGGCGCCAGGCCATGGGTCTCGAGGAGGGAGGCGGATTCGGGGGTGCGGGACATGCGGAACTCCGTCTGGGATCGTTGTGTCACAGATAGGGCCTGCAGGCCCTTGCGTCACCCTGCGAGGGGCTTCCGAAAGGCGTTGGGAGCGCTTGGCAAGTCCGGCGCGAGCGCGTATGGACGCCTCCGAGGGACCCGCTTTCGGCCAACCGGCGGCGCGGTCCCAGAAGACGTCGGCGGGGCCGCCCTCCCGGGCCGGACCCGCCCGTTAGCAATGACCGAGGGGACATGCAGTCTAGGGTTCAAGGCATTCGGGCGCGGCTGGCCGGCGCCGCTGCAGCCGCCATGGCGATGGTCTGGGCGCTTCCCGCCCTGGCCGACGAAATCCGGGTCGGGCAGCCGACTCCGGGCGCCATCGGGCTTCAGCCGGGGGTCACGCCCCTCAAGCATGACGCCACCTTCTTCCACGACGTGATCCTGCTTCCGATCATCACGGTCATCACGCTCTTCGTGCTGGCCCTGCTGGTCTGGGTGATGGTCCGCTACAACAAGAAGGCGAACCCGACCCCGGCGAAGTGGAGCCACAACACGGTCATCGAGGTGGTCTGGACCATCGTCCCGGTCCTGATCCTGATGTTCATCGCCATCTTCTCGTTCCGGCTGCTCTACGCCTACAACGACATGCCCAAGCCCTACATGACCGTGAAGGCCACGGGCTACCAGTGGTACTGGGGCTACGAGTACCCGGACAACGGCATCAGCGAGTTCGTCTCGAACATCCTGCCCGAGGACAAGGCCAAGGCGCAGAACGTCCCTTACCTCCTGGCGGCCACAGAGCCCCTGGTGGTTCCGGTGGGCAAGCCGGTCCGGGTCCTGGTGACCGGGGCCGACGTCATCCACGCCTTCGCGGTGCCGGCCTTCGGGATCATCAGCGACGCCGTCCCCGGCCGCTTGAATGAGACCTGGTTCACCATCGAGAAGCCTGGCGTCTACTACGGGAACTGCCGTGAGCTCTGCGGCGTCGAGCACGCCTACATGCCCATCGAGGTCCGCGCCGTGAGCCAGGCCGAGTTCGACGCCTGGGTGGCCGGCAAGGGTGGGTACAAGGTGGGCGGCGCCCCGGCGCCAGCCCCGGCTCCCGCCCCTGTCACCGCCGCC
>CAIMLY010000234.1 GCA_903842425.1 uncultured Alphaproteobacteria bacterium
CTCGCCGACGTAGCCGGCTTCGGTGAGGGTCGTGGCGTCGGCCACGGTGAAGGGCACGTCGATGATTCTGGCCAGGGTCTGGGCCAGAAGGGTCTTGCCGGTGCCGGTCGGGCCGATCAGTAGGATATTGGCCTTGCCCAGCTCGACGTCGTTGTTCTTCGAGGCGTGATTGAGGCGCTTGTAGTGGTTGTGAACCGCCACGGAGAGCACCTTCTTGGCGTGATCCTGGCCGATCACGTAGTCGTCGAGGACCTCACGGATCTCCTTGGGGGTCGGCACGCCGTCCTTTGATTTCACGAAGGAAATCTTGTGCTCTTCCCGGATGATATCCATGCAGAGTTCGACGCATTCGTCGCAGATGAACACCGTCGGGCCCGCGATCAGCTTGCGGACCTCGTGCTGGCTCTTCCCGCAGAATGAGCAGTAGAGGGTGCTCTTCGAGTCCCCGCCGGCGGCCTTGGTCATGCGTCTCTCACTCCTTCGCCGGGCGATCGGATGTCGCGCCGTCGAACCCCGTTTCGCCTGTTAAGGCTTGATTCAGCCTAACGGGTCCGGGTTGTCGAAGTGTTGACAGTCCCCGATCCCGGCCCCGATCACAAGCCTGCGGTCCGTTGGGACGGGCTATAGCGGAAACCTGTGGCATTGTCGTCATGGGGCGAATCTGCGGATTTCAGGCCCCTTCGCGCCCCTGGCAGAGGACCGTCGCCCGAACGTGCCCAAGTCCCGCAGTCGAATCCCGACGCCGTCGGCCCTTCCCATCGAGGACCTGTCGGACGATCCCGCCCGCCCAGTGGGTATCGTAGCCTTCGACTTTGACGGCACCCTGACAGTCCGCGACAGCTTTACGGACTTCCTGGCCTGGAACCGGGGAAGCCTCGCCAGCCTGCGCGACTTCCTGTCCCTGGCGCCCGCCGGCGCGCGTTACCTCGGCGACCGGGACCGGGGTCGCCTGAAGGCCGCTACGATCCGCCGCTTCCTGGCCGGGACCCCGATGGCGACCCTTGAGGCCCGCGCCCGCGCCTTCGCAGAGGCCAGATCCCGCAGCCTGCTGCGGCCCGACGCCCTGAGGTCCTGGAGATACTGGCGCTCCCGGGGCGCCACCCTGGTGATCGTCACCGCCTCGCCGGAATGCCTGATCGCCCCCTTCGCCCGGGGCCTGGGGGCAGACCACCTGCTGGGGACCCGGCTTGCGCTGGACGACGATGGCCGGGTGACAGGGGCGCTGGCCGGGGCGAACTGCAGGGGCCACGAAAAGGTCGCCCGGCTGAAGGAGGCCTTCGGCGAAGACGTGCGCCTTGCCGCCGCCTACGGCGATACGGAGGGCGACCGGCAGATGCTGCAACTTGCGGTCCACGCCGGATACCGGGAGTTCAAGGAAAAACCCTGACGCCGACGGCCCTGCCCGGCGTCAATCGTCGCCGCGGTTCTCCTGGACGTGATCCACGAGGCCCCAGTCGCGGGCTTCCTCGGGGGTCATGAAGGTGTCGGCGTCGAGCTTTTCCTCGACTTCCTGGTAGGTCCGGCCGGTGTGCTTGGCGTAGATCTCGTTCAGGCGGCGCTTGATCTTGAGGATGTCCTCTGCGTGGCGCTCGATGTCCGAGGCCTTGCCGGAATACCCGCCCGAGGGCTGGTGCACCATGATCCGGGCGTTGGGCAGGCTGATCCGGCTGCCAGGAGCGCCGGCCGCGAGCAGGAAGGAGCCCATGGAGGCGGCGTAACCCATGCACAGGGTCGCCACAGGGCTGCGGATGTACTGCATGGTGTCGTAGATCGCGAGGCCGGACGACACCACTCCACCGGGGGAGTTGATGTACATCTGGATCTCCTTCTTGGGGTTCTCCGCCTCAAGATAGAG
>CAIMLY010000235.1 GCA_903842425.1 uncultured Alphaproteobacteria bacterium
GTCCGGATACCCCGGGACCCGGCTGCCGGCGTCGCCTGACGCAAGCGCGGGCGAGGCGGTCCAGGCCAGGGCCGCGGCCATGCCGACGGCAGCCAGGCGGGATGCTGCGGAAATCATGGCGTCCTCCCCGGTCCCGGATCCAGCCCGGTCGGAGGAAGTCTAAGGGCGGCGGGCCGACGGGGGAAGGGTCGACCTCAGCCGCCGGTGACGTCTTCCCAGAACTTCCGCGCCTTGTTCAGGAAGCCGCTGGACTCAGGGTGCTGCTGCTCGCCGCAGAGGTCGGCGAACTCCTGCATGACGGCCTTCTGGCGGGCGTTGAGGCGGGTAGGCGTCTCCACGAAGAGCTCCACCACCAGGTCTCCCCGCTCGCGGCTGCGGAGCGAGGGCATTCCCCGGCCGCGGATGCGCACGGTCCGGCCTGTCTGCGCACCCTCTGGAACCTTGACCGTCAGCCGGTTGACGTCCTCGTCGTCGCCCGAGGTCTCGCCGCCGGAGAGGCAGGGCGCCTCGATCTCGCCGCCGAGAACCGCCGTGGTCATCGGGACGGGCACGGTGCAGTGCAGGTCCAGGCCGTCCCGCTCGAAGAGGTCGTGGGGCCGGACGGAGACAAAGATGTAGAGGTCGCCCCTCGGCCCGCCCCGGGCCCCGGCGTCCCCCTCGCCCGCCAGGCGGATCCGGGCGCCGTCGTCGACTCCCGCCGGGATGCGGACCTGGAGGGTCCGGTTGCGGCGGACCTGGCCATGGCCCCGGCAGGTGGAGCAGGGATCGCTGATGATGCGGCCCTCGCCGCCGCAGCGCGGGCAGGTGCGTTCGATGGCGAAGAAGCCCTGGGAGGCCCTGACCCGGCCGGCGCCGCCGCAGGTCGGGCAGGTTGCGGCGCTGGTCCCCGGCTTGGCCCCGCTGCCCTCGCAGGCCTCGCAGCTCATGGCGGTGGCCGCCGTGATCTCGACCTCTGAACCGGCGTAGGCCTGCTCGAGGGTGATCTCGAGGTCGTAGCGGAGGTCCTGGCCCCTGGCCGGTCCGCTGCGCCTCTGGCCGCCGCCGAACATGTCGCCGAAGGCCGAGCCGAACACCTCCGAGAAGATGTCGTTGATGTCCGTGAAGCCCGCGCCGCCGCCGCCCTGGGCGCCGTTTACCCCGGCGTGGCCGAACTGGTCGTAGGCGGCCCGCTTCTTCGGGTCGGAAAGAACCGAGTAGGCCTCGTTGATTTCCTTGAACCGGCCCGCGGACTCTTCCGAGCCGCCGTTGCGGTCGGGATGGTGCTCCATGGCCAGCCTGCGGAAGGCCGCCTTGAGGGCGGCTTCGTCGCTTCCGCGGGGGACGCCCAGGATTTCGTAATAGTCGCGCATGAGGCGTCAGGCGTTCCGATGCGTCTTTCCGAAAGGACGCCCGCCCCGCCCCAGAGCGGGGCGGGGCGAGGTCCCGGACAGGTTCAGGCCTTCTTGCCGTCTTCGGTGACTTCCTCGAACTCGGCGTCGACCACGTCGTCCGCGCCGCCCTGGGCGGCGTCGCCGTCCCCGGACTGCTGCGCCGCGTACATCGCCTCGCCGAGCTTCATGGAGGCCTGCGCCAGGGCCTGGGTCCGGGTGGTGATGACCTCTGCGTCGTCACCCTCCAGGACAGACTTCAGGTCCTCGATGGCGGTGGTGATGGCTGACCTCTCGGCCTCGCCGACCTTGTCGCCGTGCTCGCCCAGGGCCTTCTCGGTCGAGTGGATCAGGGCCTCGGCCTGGTTACGGGCCTCGACCACGGCCTTGCGCTTCTCGTCGCCCGCCTTGTTGGCCTCGGCCTCGCGCACCATGGCGTCGATGTCCGCATCCGAAAGGCCGCCATTGGCCTGGATCCGGATCGACTGCTCCTTGCTGGTCGCCTTGTCCCGCGCAGAGACGTTGACGATGCCGTTGGCGTCGATGTCGAAGGTGACCTCGACCTGGGGCACGCCCCGGGGCGCGGGCGGGATGCCGACCAGGTCGAACTGGCCCAGCATCTTGTTGTCCGCCGCCATGGGACGCTCGCCCTGGAAGACCCGGATGGTCACCGCCGACTGGTTGTCATCGGCCGTGGAGAAGGTCTGCGACCGCTTGGTCGGGATGGTGGTGTTGCGCTCGATCAGGGGCGTGAAGACGCCGCCCAGGGTCTCGATGCCCAGGGTCAGGGGCGTCACGTCCAGAAGCAGCACGTCCTTCACGTCGCCCTGCAGGACTCCCGCCTGGATGGCGGCGCCCAGGGCGACCACTTCGTCGGGGTTCACCCCGGTGTGCGGCTCGCGGCCGAAGAAGGCCTTCACCGTCTCCACCACCTTGGGCATGCGGGTCATGCCGCCGACCAGGATCACCTCGTCGATGTCGGCCTTCTTCAGGCCGGCGTCCTTGAGGGCCTGCTCGCAGGGGCCGAGGGTCTTGGACACCAGGTCGTCGACCAGGGCCTCGAGCTTGGCGCGGGTCAGCTTGATGTTCAGGTGCAGGGGCCCGGAGGCGTTCATCGAGATGAAGGGCAGGTTCACCTCGTACTGGGCGGTGAAGGACAGCTCCTTCTTGGCCTTCTCGCCCTCTTCCTTGAGGCGCTGGAGGGCCAGCTTGTCATTCCGCAGGTCGACGCCGGTTTCCTTACGGAAGTCCTCGGCCAGGAAGTCGACGATCCGGAGGTCGAAGTCCTCGCCGCCCAGGAAGGTGTCGCCGTTGGTGGCCTTCACCTCGAAGACCCCGTCGCCGATCTCCAGGACCGACACGTCGAAGGTGCCGCCGCCGAGGTCGTAGACGACGATCTTCTTGCCGTCGTTCTTCTCCAGGCCATAGGCCAGGGCCGCCGCGGTGGGCTCGTTGATGATCCGCAGGACCTCAAGGCCGGCGATTTTGCCGGCGTCCTTGGTGGCCTGCCGCTGGGCGTCGTTGAAGTAGGCCGGGACGGTGATGACGGCCTTCTCGACCTTCTCGCCGAGATGCTGTTCTGCGGCCTCCTTCATCTTCTGCAGGATGAAGGCCGAGACCTGCTGGGGGGAATAGTCCTTGTCATGGGCCTTGACCCAGGCGTCGCCGGTCGGGCCCTTGACGATGTCGTAGGGCACCATGCCCTTGTCCTTCTCCACCAGCGGATCGTTGTAGTTCCGTCCGATCAGACGCTTGATGGCGAAGAGGGTGTTGGCGGGGTTGGTGACCGCCTGGCGCTTGGCAGGCTGGCCGACGAGGCGCTCGCCGTCCTCGAGGAAGGCCACCACCGAAGGCGTGGTCCGGACGCCCTCGGCGTTCTCGATCACCTTCGGCGTCTTGCCGTCCATGATCGCAACGCAGGAATTGGTCGTCCCGAGGTCGATGCCGATGATCTTGCTCATGATGGGTCTCAAACGCTCCTAGTTGGCGGGCCGCGCCTGAGGAGCCTCGTCGCCAAGCACTCCTCGTTCCTGCGGCCCCCTTGAACAGTCCGGGGTCGTCGGCGGGCTCTTTCGAAACCACGCCGTCGCCGTGCGATATGGTGCGGAACCGCCGCTCTGCAAGGGCAAAGTCCCTAAACGCGGAAGGGCTTTAGGCCATCCGGGAAGGGTGCGCCAGCCAGAAGCGAGGCGTAGGTTTCCTCGGGATGGGGCGTTCCGCCGCCGCGCGCCGCCAGGAAGGCGTGCTGCACCACCATGGCCTGCTGCTCGATGTTGAGGTCGGCGAAGCGCGCTCCGGGCCCGGGGTCGTAGCGATAGGCCGCCGGCCCGTCTCCCGCCCGCAGCTTGGCAAGGACCAGGTTCACCCCCGTCTGGGCCTGCCAGACATGGGTGAGCTCATGGACCAGGACCGACTGCAGGGTCAGGCTGGCCAGGCTGAAGTCCCGGCGGGCCGTCCGCGCAGGCCAGAAGATCAGGGAGGCGCCGGTCACGAAGGCGCGGCGCCAGGCCGGCAGGGCGGCGATGCGCACCTTCCCGGTGGCGAGGGCGTCCCCGAAGACGCCTCCGGCGAGGGCGACCTCGCCCTCGGTCAGCCGGCGCACGGCGCCCGGCGGCATGGTTTCACGGCTCATGGGGACGACGATATGCCCCCGAAGGCCCGGGTCCGGAAGGGGCCTGCGCCGACCGGGTCGCCGGAGGCTTTGACAGCCGGCCCCGGGAACGCCAAATGAGCCACGGCCGGCGGTGACCGGCGAGGGAGGCCTGTACGATGAAGACCCTGACCCGTCCCGAGGGAACGAATCCCGAGGATCTCGCCCTCACGCGCCGGCGGCTCGCCCTGGCGGCCCTGGGCGGCTACGCCCTCTCCGCCTTTTCCGCCGAGGCCCAGGTCGTCACCACCGACTCCGCCGGACTGGTCGCTGGCGAGGTCGAGGTCGACGTGGGCGACCGGATGGCGCCCGCCTACATGGCCCGGCCCGACGCCCGCGGCCGTTTCCCGGCGGTGCTGGTCATCTCCGAGGTCTTCGGCGTCCACGAGTACATCCGCGACATCTGCCGCCGCCTCGCCCGCCTCGGGTATGTCGCCATCGCCCCGGACCTGTTCGTCCGCTCTGGCGATCCGTCGAAGACGAACGACTTCAACCAGATCCGGCGGATCGTCGGCGCCGCCACGGACAAGCAGATCTTCAACGACCTGTCCGGGACCGTGCGGTTCCTCAAGGCCCAGCCCTATGTCGACAAGGCCCGGATGGCGGTCACAGGGTTCTGCTGGGGCGGCGCCATCGTCTGGCTGGCCTGCCAGCGGATGCCTGACTTCCGCGCCGGGGCGGCCTGGTACGGCCGGCTGACTGCGCCGAAGCCGGGGGAGTTCCTTGGCGAGCCGAACCGCCCCTGGCCCCTCCAGGGCGTCGCCCAGCTCCGCGCCCCGGTGATCGGCCTCTACGCCGGCAAGGACCAGGGCATCCCCCTTGCCGATGTCGAGGCCATGCGCAGCGCCCTCGCCGCCGCCCGCAGGACCGGCAGCCAGATCATCGTCTATCCGGACAGCCAGCATGGCTTCCACGCCGACTACCGCTCCAGCTACGATCCTGCTGCGGCCCGGGACGCCTGGGACCGGATGCTGGCGCACTTCGCCGCCAACGGGGTCCGGCCCCGGCCCTTCTAGCCGCATTCAGGCGGCGGCGGCGACCACTCCGCGGCGGATCATGAGCGAGGCGACCGCCGCGATCAGGGCGGTCAGTCCGGCCAGGACGAAGGCCTCCAGGTACCGACCCTGGGAGGCGCGCATCACCCCGGCGGCGATGGCGGCGGTGGCGGCGCCCGCCTGGTGCCCGGCGGCGATCCAGCCGAACACGATGGGCCCCTCGCGCAGGCCGAAGGCCTCGGTGGCCAGCCGGGCGGTGGGCGGCACCGTGGCGATCCAGTCCAGGCCGAAGAAGACCGCGAACAGCCCGAGCGCCAGCAGCGAGAAGTCCGAGAAGGGCAGGGCGACCAGGGCCAGGCCCCGGAAGGTGTAGTAGATGGCCAGCAGCCGGCGCGGGTCGTAGCGGTCCGTCAGCCAGCCCGAGGCCGTCGTTCCGGCCAGGTCGAAGACGCCCATGACCGCCAGCAGGCCCGCCGCCTGGACCTGGGCCATGCCCTGGTCCGCGCACATGGCGATCAGGTGGGCGCCGACCAGGCCGTTGGTCGTCAGGCCGCAGATGAAGAAGCCCGTGAAGAGCAGCCAGAAGGTCCGGGTCCGTGCGGCCCTCGACAGCGCGCCAAAGGCGAGCGCCAGGGCGCCCTCCGCCGGCGCCGGGGGCTCCACGTGATCCTCAGGCGCGCCCACGGGGGCCAGCCCCCGGTCCGAGGGGCGCTCGGGAAGGAACTTCCAGACCAGCGGGATCAGCGCCAGGGCCGCCAGTCCCGTGGCCGCCGCCGCACGGCGCCAACCGCCGTCTTCGGCCAGCAGGGCGAGCACCGGCAGGAAGACCAGGTTTCCGGTCGCGGTGGCTGCGGTCAGCAGGCCCATCATCAGGCTGCGCCTGGCCACGAACCAGCGGTTGACCACCGTGGCGGCCAGGGTCATCGCCAGGGCGCCTGAGCCGATCCCCGCCGCCACGCCCCAGGTGGCCACGTACTGCCAGGGCTCGCGCATCAGGGTCGAGGACAGGGTCGCCGCAGCCATCAGGGCCAGGGCGCCGATCACCACCCGGCGGACTCCCAGGCCCTGCATGAGGGCCGCGGCGAAGGGGCCTGTCAGGCCATAGAACAGGATGCCCACCCCGGCGGCGAAGGAGACGGTGGACCGGCTCCATCCAAAGGCCTGCTCGAGGGGCAGCATCAGGACGCCCGGGGTCGACCTCAGGCCGGCGCTGACCAGCAGGACCGTGAAGATGAGGGCGGCGGCCAGGTAGGCCGGATGCAGGCGGGACCTGGCGGTCATTCGGATCTCCCGGCGTCTCGCCATCCATTCTGGCCCGCCGCCGGTTCGGGCGTCCAGCCGGAGCGGGGGAAATCTTCCGGCCCGCCGTTTCCAATCCGGTCTCCCGGTCCCTATCTTGCGGACCGCAGAACACGCTCTGACGGACACGGCCCATGATCGATCTTCGCCCCTTCGAAAGCCTCGGCGGCGCCGACCATGGCTGGCTCCACGCCCGGCATCACTTCTCCTTCTCGGGGTACCAGGACCCGGCGCGCATGAACTGGGGCGCCCTGCGGGTCTGGAATGACGACGCCATCCAGCCGAACACGGGATTCCCGCCTCATGCGCACCAGGACATGGAGATCATCACCTACGTCCTGGAGGGGGCGATCAGCCACCAGGACAGCCTGGGCAACCAGGGCCGGACCGAGGCGGGCGATGTCCAGGTGATGAGCGCCGGGTCGGGGATCCGCCACGCCGAGTACAACCTCGAGCCCGGGGTCACCCGCCTTTTCCAGATCTGGATCCTGCCGGCCCGGGCGGGCGGCGCGCCCTCGTGGGGCGCCCGGCCCTTCCCGAAGGGCGACCGCGCCGGGGGCTTCGTGGCCCTGGCCTCCGGCCTGCCGGGAGATGACGGAGCCCTGCCCATCCGTACCCCCGGGCGGGTCCTGGGGGCCACCCTGCGGGCGGGCGAAAGCCTTGCCTATGACCTGCCGCCGGAGCGCCGGGCCTACCTGGTGCCGGCCCGCGGGGCGGTGGAGGTCAACGGCGTCCACGTCGGGACCCGGGACGGGGCCGCCATCTCCGGCGAACCCGTCCTGCGCATCACCGCCCTGTCGGACGCCGAACTGGTGATGGTGGATACGGTCTGAGCCGTCGTCCTACCGGCCCCAGTCCCGGGCGAGTCGGTCCAGCAGTCGCACCCCGAAGCCCGCCGATCCCGCAGGCTTGACCGCATTCGCCCCGCCGTAGGCCACGCCCGCGATGTCGATGTGGGCCCAGGGAATGTCGCGGCTGATGAATTCCCCGATGAACCAGGCGCCGGTCCCGGCGCCCGCCCCGCCCTCGCCGCTGTTCTTGATGTCGGCGATGGTGGAGGCCGTATCCTTGGCGTAGCTGGGGTGGAGGGGCATCTTCCAGAGGCGTTCGCCGGTCTGCTCGCCAGCCGTCATCAGCCGGTCGGCCAGGGCGTCGCCCCGGGCGAAGAGGCCGGCGTAGTCGTCCCCGAGGGCGGTGCGGATCGCGCCGGTGAGGGTGGCGAGGTCCACGACCGCCGCCGGCTTCAGGTTGCGTTCGGCCCAGACCATGGCGTCGGCCAGGACGAGCCGGCCTTCGGCGTCGGTGGAGATGATCTCGATGGTCTTGCCGTTCATGGCCGTCAGGACGTCGCCAGGCCGGATGGCGGAGCCGTCCGGCATGTTCTCGGCCAGGGCGGCCACGGCGGCCACGTTCACGGGCGCCCCGGACTTCGCCAGGGACAGGACGGCTCCCGTCACCGAAGCGGCCCCGGACATGTCCATCTTCATCTCGCCCATGCCCGAGGCGGCCTTGATGGACAGGCCACCGCTGTCGAAGGTGATCCCCTTGCCCGCCAGCACCAGGGGCTGGCCCTCGGGGACCCCGGCGCCCCGGTAGCGCACGACCAGGAGGCGCGGGGGGCGGGCCGATCCCATGCCCACGCCCGAGAGGGCCCCCATGCCCAGCCTCCGGATGGCGGCCTCGTCCAGCACCTCAATGCTGGCGCCCGGGATGCCGGCGAAGGCCGCGCGGGCGCTGTCCACGAAGGCCTGGGGATACATCAGGTTGGCCGGCAGGTTGGAGACGTCCCGGGTCCACTGGACCGCCTCCACCAGGGCCAGGCCCCGGGTGCGATAGATCGGCTCGGCGCCGGCCGCCCCGGCGCCCATGAAGACGACGCCCGCCGGCGCCGCCGCCGAACGGCCCGAGGTCAGGATGTCCGACCGGTACTCGCCGATGCCAAAGCCGGCGGCCAGTTCGGCCAGGCCGGCGGCCTCCAGCGTCCCCGTCGCCACCGTGACCGGCCCCGGGACCTTGGCCAGGGCCCGGCCCAGCGCTTCGCCGGCCGCCTGCAGGCGAGCCGGGGAGGCCCCCTCGCCCAGGCCAAGGAGGATGACCTGGTCGAGACCTCCGAAGGCCCGCAGGGTCAGCATCTCACCGCTGGCGAAGTCAAAGTCGGCGACCTGCGCCGCCTTCCCGAGGGCGGCGCCGGCATCGGTCGAGAGGACCGAGGACGCCCGCTCCGACGCCTGCGCAGCGGAGCCCGCGGCGATCACCAGGACGCCGCCGGTCACCCGGGACGTCCCGGCGAAGGTCGCCGGTCGCCGTTGGGTGGCGGTGCTCCAGGAGGCGGTCGCCGGAGCGACCTGGGCGCCGGCCTTCGGCGTCGCCGCAGCGGCGGGATCCGGAGCGGCCGCCAGCGAGGCCAGGACAAGGCCCGCCAGGGCGGCGGGACGGAACGGATTCATGACGGTCTCCTTCGGGGGAATGAGGGCTAGTGCCGGAACACGCGGACGCCGGTGAAGGCCATGGTCACGCCGGCGGCGTCGGCGGCGGCGATGACCTCCTCGTCCCGGATCGAGCCGCCCGGCTGGATCACTGCAGTGGCGCCCGCTTCCGCCGCCTGGATCAGGCCGTCGGCGAAGGGGAAGAAGGCTTCCGAGGCGCAGGCCGAGCCCCTGGCGAGGCTTTGCGCCAGGCCCGCCTGTTCGGCCGCCTCACCGGCGCGGATGGCGGCGATCCGCGCGGAGTCGCGGCGGTTCATCTGGCCGGCGCCGATGCCGGCGGTCTGGCCGTCCCGGGCGAAGACGATGGCGTTGGACTTGACGTGCTTGGCCACCGTGAAGGCGAACAGCATGTCCTCCACCTCCTGGGGGGTCGGCTGCCGCTTCGTGACGATCTTCAGGTCCGCCGCCGTCAGGCGCGAGGCGTCCCGGCTCTGCACGAGGAAGCCCCCGGCGACCTGCTTGAAGACATCGCCCGGCGCCAGGGGGTCCGGCATGCCCCCGGTCAGCAGAAGGCGGAGGTCCTTCTTCTTGGCGAACAGGGCGATGGCCTCGTCGTCTGCTTCCGGCGCCACGACCACCTCGGTGAAGATCTTGATGATCTCCTTCGCCGAGGCGGCGTCCAGCCGGCGGTTCACCGCCACGATTCCGCCGAAAGCCGAGACCGGGTCGCACTGAAGGGCCCTGGCGTAGGCCGTCTTCAGGTCGGCCCCCAGGGCCACGCCGCAGGGATTGGCGTGCTTGATGATGGCCACGGCGGCGGACTTCGCCGGGTCGAACTCGGCGACCAGCTCGATGGCCGCGTCCGTGTCGGCGATGTTGTTGTAGCTCAGGGCCTTGCCCTGGGCCTGGCGGGCGGTGGCCACGCCGGTGCGGGGCGTTTCCTCCACGTAGAAGGCGGCGGCCTGGTGCGGGTTCTCGCCGTAGCGCAGGGTCTGGGCGAGGCGTCCCGACAGGGTGCGGCGCGCGGGCGCAGCCTCACCCAGTTCCCGGGCGAGCCAGGTGGAAATGGCCGCGTCGTAGGCCGCCGTGCGGGCGTAGGCCCGGGCCGCCAGGGTCCGGCGAAGCGCCAGGCCGGTGGTTCCTTCCGCCTCCAGGGCCGCCAGCACCGCCTGCAGGTCCTCCAGCTCGGTGCAGACCGCGACGTAGCCGTGGTTCTTGGCCGCCGAGCGGATCATGGCCGGCCCGCCGATGTCGATGTTCTCGATGGCGCTGGCGAAGTCGCCCCCGGCCGCCACGGTCTTCTCGAAGGGGTAGAGGTTGACGTAGACGAGGTCGATCCCGCCGATGCCGTGCCCGGCCATGGCCTCCGCGTGGGCCGGGGCGTCCCTCACGGCCAGGAGGCCGCCATGCACCACCGGGTGCAGGGTCTTGACCCGGCCGTCCATCATCTCCGGGAAGCCGGTCAGGTCCGAGACGTCCTTCACGGACAGGCCGGCGGCGGCGATGGCCGCCCGGGTGCCGCCGGTGGAGACCAGCTCGACCCCCAACCGCGCCAGGGCCTGGGCCGCCTCGACCAGGCCGGTCTTGTCCGAGACCGAGATCAGGGCGCGGCGGACGGGCGCGCGGTCGGGTGCAGGCGGGAAGTCGGGTGCGGCAGGCATGGCGCTCTCCGTGGCGGTTCGGAAGGTCGGCCCAGGCGAGCGGCGCATTGACGTCCCTGCGCTCCCCGGTGGTGGTCCACCTGTTTCGCCAGTCACGCAGGACGAAGGACTTCTAGCCCAGCCGGCGATTCCCGGAAACCGCCGGCAGGCGGTCAGCCCCTCAGGGCGGCGATGTTGGCGGCGTAGGCGTCGGGCCCGCCCCGGAACACCGCCGTGCCCGCCACCAGGGCGGTCGCCCCGGCGTCCACGCAGAGGCGCGCGGTCTCGGCGGTCACGCCGCCGTCGACCTCCAGCACGATGTCCCGGCCGCTGGCGTCGATCATCCGCCTCAGGGCCTCGATCTTGGCCAGCTGGGAGTGCATGAAGCTCTGGCCGCCGAAGCCGGGGTTGATGGACATGACGAGGATCAGGTCGACCTCGTCCATCATCCATTCGATCACCGAGGGCGGGGTCGAGGGGTTGAAGACCACCCCGGCCCGGGCGCCCAGCTGGCGGATGCGCTTGAGGGTCCTGTTCAGGTGCGGCCCGCTTTCCGGATGCACGCTGACGATGTCGGCCCCGGCCTCGACGAAGGCCTCGAGGAAGGGGTCCACGGGGGCGATCATCAGGTGCACGTCCATGGGGACCGTGGCGTGCGGCTTCAGCGCGCGGACGATGTCCGGACCCAGGGTGATGTTCGGGACGAAGTGGCCGTCCATGACGTCGATGTGCAGCCAGTCGGCGCCTGCGGCCTGGACGGCGCGGACCTCCTCGCCCAGCCGGGCGAAGTCGGCGGCGAGGAGCGAGGGGGCGATGATCGGGCGCGGGCTCATGAGTCCGACTTATCCGCCCCTGCGCCCTGCGCCAAGTCCCGGCGGGCGCGGCGGTTCGGCCGGCGGGCGAAGCGGGCGATGAAGAAGCCATCCGTCCCGCCCGGGCGGTGCGTCGGCAGGATCCTGAGGGTCCCGTCCTCCCGGCGGCTCTCCGGCGGCGAGCCGCCCTCGCCGGCGGCGATCGGGTCCAGGGCGAAGTCGGCGCATCGCCTGAGGAAGCCGGCGACCTGGGCCTCGCCTTCCTCGGTCTCCAGGGAACAGACGCAGTAGACGAGCCGCCCGCCCGGGCGAACCCGGCGCGCGGCGGCGTCCAGCAGGCGGGCCTGGGCGGAGGCGAGGGCGGCGATGTCGCCGGGCTTCACCGCCCAGAGCACGTCCGGGTTCCGGCGGAAGGTCCCCGTGGCGCTGCAAGGGGCGTCGAGCAGGACGGCGTCAAAGGTCCGGCCATCGTCCCATGTCCCGGCGTCGGCGGCGATGATCTCGGCCACGAGGCCGGTCCGCTCCAGGTTCTCGCGAACCCGGCGCAGGCGGGACGCCGAGCGGTCCAGGGCGGTGACCTCCGCGCCGGCCGCCGCCAGCTGCAGGGTCTTGCCTCCGGGGGCGGCGCACAGGTCCAGGGCGGTCAGGCCCGGCCGCGGGTTCAGGAGGCGGGCGGGGATGGCGGCGCTTGCGTCCTGGACCCACCAGCGGCCCTCGGCGAATCCCTCCCAGGCCGAGACCTCCCCCCGGCGCGCCGTGCGCCAGGTGTCGGCGGAGACCCGGGCCAGCTCCAGGGCGTCGGCCAGGGCGCCTGGCTCATCCCTCAGGGTGAGGTCCGTATCCGGCTCCCCGGCGATGACCGACGCCACCGAAAGGGCCGCCGGCCGGCCCCAGGCTGCGCTCCAGCGGGCCAGCAGCCAGTCGGGCGCCAGGGCCTCGGGGTCGGAAAGGTCCGGTGGTTCGCGGATCAGGCCCCTGAGGACCGCGTTGACCAGGCCCTTGAACCGGCGGGCGGCGGGAAGGGACTCGGCAAGGTCGACGCTGGCGCTCACGGCGGCGTGGGGCGGGGCGCCCAGGACCAGGGCCTGGACGGCGCCCAGCCTCAGGATGTTGCGCACGATCTCAGGGGGCGGGCGAGGGATTCGGGCGTCCAGGGCGCGGTCCAGGGGCCCCAGGCGCCGCAGGGCCGTCAGGACCAGGATCCGGGCGAAGGCCCGGTCCCGGGGCTCCAGCCCGGCCAGGCCGGGAGCGGAGGAGTCGTCCTCAAGCCCGGCGCGTTGGGAGAGGGCGGCGGCCAGCAGGTCAAGCGCGGCGCGGCGGGCGGGAAGTCCGGTGGGAAGGCGGGGTTCGGTCACGCAGGGTCGCCTGCCCGGTTCCGGCCGCCATGGCAACTGGCGTTTCGCGCGGCGGACGCCTAGATGGGGTCCATGGAAGACGACGCCCCGCCCAACGCCGCCCCCGGCAAGGCCCTCAGCCCCGCCGCCCGTCGCGCCCTCGAGGAGGCCGCCGCCCGCAAGGCCGCCGAGGCCGCGGAGGCCGAGCGCCTGGCCGAACAGGGCGGCCCCGCAGGCCTCGAACCCACCCGCTTCGGCGACTGGGAGCGCAAGGGCATCGCCGTCGACTTCTAGGCGCCACTGTGGGTGAGCAGGTCAACGGCCCCTCGGTAGACCCCCTCCGTCCCGGGGCGTCTGCCCCGGTCCACCTTCCCCTGGGGGGAGGAATGAGAGCCGCCCAATTGCTCCCCCAAGGGGGAGCTGTCGGCGAAGCCGGCTGAGGGGGTCAGCGGAGGCGCCGGTCCTTCTCCGCCGCCCCTAGGCGGGAACCGCCGCCATCTCGGTAATGACCTTGAGGGCCGCCTCGGCCGGGTCGTTCGCGCCAGAGATCGGCCGGCCGCACACCAGGTGTGAGGCGCCGGCCCGCAGGGCCTCGGCCGGGGTTGCGGCGCGGACCTGGTCATTCTTCGCCGCCCAGTCGGGCCGCACGCCAGGCGTCA
The DNA here is from genome assembly GCA_903842425.1 of uncultured Alphaproteobacteria bacterium. Taxonomy (GTDB): domain Bacteria; phylum Pseudomonadota; class Alphaproteobacteria; order Caulobacterales; family Caulobacteraceae; genus Phenylobacterium. The sequence continues at coordinate 13,183 of CAIMLY010000235.1, forward strand.
CCACCAGGAAGTCCCTGCCCCCGATGCTGCGCGCCAGTTCCGCCTCCTGGGGACTGGCCACCACGCCGGCGCAGCCCGCCGCCATGGCCTGGTGGATCCGGCGCTGTACGAGGCTGCGGGCGCCCGAGGCGTAGCCGATCGCCTTGAGGTCCTCGTCCGATAGGCTGGTCAGGACCGTCACGGCCAGGACCTTCAGCCCGGATCGTCCCACCCCGCGGACCGCCGCCGCCATCACCTGGGGTTCGGCGTGCACGGTCAGGAGGTCGCAGCCGGAGTCGGCGAGGGCCGCCGCCGCGCGTTCGACCGTGGCGCCGATGTCGTGCAGCTTCCAGTCGAGGAAGACCTGCTTGCCCTGGGCCTTCAGGTCCCGGGCCAGTTCCATGCCGCCCCGGGCGAACAGCTCCAGCCCGACCTTGTAGAAGCTGACCCGGTCACCCAGGGTCTCCACCAGGGCGCGGGCCTCCGCCAGCCCGGGCTGGTCCAGGGGCACGATGAGGCGGGGGTCGGCGGCGGGCGTCGTCATCCTGCGGTCTCCGGGGTCGGCGGGGGCGGCGAACTGGGGTAAGAGCCTCCCATGATCCCCGAGAATTTCGCCGTCAACTTCTTCATCGCCCTGTTCGCCCTGATCGATCCGGTGGGCAACGTGCCCCTGTTCGCGGCGGCCACCAGCGGCCTCAAGAACAGCACCGCGCGACTGATCGCGGTCTTCGTGTCCCTCTTCGTGATGGGCTTCCTGGTCTTCTTCTATTTCACGGGCCTCAGCCTGCTGGCCTTCTTCGGCATCTCGCTGCCGGCCTTCCGGATCGCCGGGGGAATCCTCCTGCTCCTGCTCGGCCTCGACATGACCCGGAACGACTTCACCGCCTCCATGGCCGCCGGCGCCGACGAGTCCTCGACCGGGGAAGGCGGGCGCACCGCCCAGGCCCGCCGCCGGTTCGAGGCCATGATCGTGCCCTTCGCCATGCCCCTGCTGATTGGTCCCGGGGCCATTTCCACGGTCATCATCTACGCCAGCGAGGCGCGGGACTACGGGATGGTCGGGGTCTTCACGGGCCTGGGAGTGATCGGACTCGTGGCCCTGTCGACCATGCTGTCCTTCTGGGCGACGCCCCTGATTTCACGGCTCCTGGGGCGGATCGGGCTGGCCATCGTGGTTCGTGTTCTGGGCCTGATCCTCTGCGCCATGGCGGTGCAGTTCATCCTGTCGGGGATCGCGGATTCCACCAGCGGCCTGATCCTCGAGGAGGCCTCCCAGCCCTATCGGTCCTGAGGGGCGGTCAGGGCTTGCGGAACCGCCCGCCCTGGGCCTCCATGAGCGCCAGGGCCCAGTCCTCCGGGATCAGCCTGGCGAAGGCGGCGATGGCCTTGTTCGGAGCTCCGGGCACGCAGACGGGCCGGTTGGCCTCCAGGGCTTCCAGCCCGGCCTCGGCCACCTCGTCGGCGCCCATCCAGAGCCAGGCCGGCGTGGCCTGCCGGGTCAGGTCCCGGGTGCCGTTCACGTCGTGGAACTCCGACCAGGTAAAGCCCGGGCAGAGGGCGCTGACGTGCACCCCCTGGGTGCGGGTCTCCAGGTGCAGGCTCTGCGAGAAGCGCACAAGATAGGCCTTGGTCGCGGCGTAGAGGGTGTGCCCCCGGGCGCCCGGCAGCAGGCCGGCGAGGGAGGCGACGTTGAGGATGCGCCCGAACCGCCTGTCGGTCATGCCCGGCAGGACCCGGTGGGCCAGCTCGGTGGGCGCGTGCAGCAGGACCTGCAGGAATTCGGCCTGCTCCTGCCATCCCGTCTCGGCGAACACGCCCGGAAGGCCGTAGCCGGCGTTGTTGACCAGGGCGTCCACGTCGCGGCCGGCGGCTTGCACCGACGCCAGGATCCGGCCAGGCCCCGCCGGGTCCGCCAGGTCCTCCGGGATCACCAGCACCTCGACGCCGAACCGCAGCCGGACCTCGTCGGCCAGGGCCTCGAGCCGTTCGCGCCGGCGGGCGGTGAGGGCCAGGTCATAGCCGCGCGCGGCCAGGCCGCGGGCCAGGGCGGCGCCGATTCCGGCGGAGGCGCCGGTCACCAGGGCGAGTCGTCGGTCCATGCCGTCTCCTGTCGCGATCCCCCCAAGGGTGGCGAAGGGACCCGCCGGGTTCAAGCCCCCGCCCGGCTGCGACCCGCCGGCTGGGGCTGGGGGCCGACCGGGGCCCCCCTCCGGAAGGTGCGCCGCCGGACAGCGACCCGGGCCGGCCGGGGCTGGAGGGCCAGGGTCTGCTTGACCGCCTCCATCAGGACCAGGCCGGAGACCGGCGGCCAGAGGCGCGACCCCGCCTGCTCGAAGCCCTCGGCCCATGCGGCCAGCCAGGGGACGGGCGGGACATAGAGGGCCCGGGTCCAGCCGGCGGGCTCCAGCCCGGCCTCCCGCAGGCGGCTGGCCAGCTGGCGGCGGCTGTAGGGCCGCCCGTGGCCGAAAGGCGAGGTCTCAAAGGGCGCCCAGGGTCCGTTCCGCGCTGCGGCCACGGCGATCAGGCGGCCGGCCGGCGCGAGGACCCGGGTCAGTTCCCGCAGCAGGGCCTCGGGCTCCGGGCTCTCCTCCAGGGCGTGGACCAGCAGGATCCGGTCAAAGCGGGCGTTGGGAAAGGGCAGGGCGTCCTCGGCGGCCAGGGCCGCGCGGTTGCGACGGGCCGCGGGCCAGGCCTCGGCCCCCTGCTCAGGAGGCATGACGGCCACCGTCCGGGCGGCGCGGTCGGACAGGGCGGCCAGGACCGGGGTGGCGTAGCCGGCGCCCAGCACCTCCAGGCCCCGGCAGTCGCCCCAGCTCTCCAGCACCTTGCGCACGGTCATGTCCCGGGCCGCCTGGCCCAGGGGCGAGGCGTAGAAGGCCGCCAGATCAGAGATGCCTTGCCGCATGACGCGGATTTAGGCCTAGTCGCGACCGACGGCGAGCCCCCTCAGGCTGTCCGTCGCCCAAGGAAGGACCCCATGACCCTGACCGTTCACCAGTTCCCCTGCCTGTCCGACAACTACGGCTATCTCGTGCGCGACGACGCCACGGGCCGGACCGCCTGCATCGACACCCCGGACGCGGCCGCCATACTGGCCGAACTGGACCGCCTGGGCTGGACCCTGGACCTGGTGCTGAACACCCATTGGCATGCGGACCACGCCGGCGGGAACGCCGAGATCAAGGCCGCCACGGGCTGCGAGCTGCTGGGTCCGGCCGAGGTTCCCGGCCGGTTCCCCGTCGACCGGGTCCTGTCGCCCGGAGAGACGGTCCACCTGGGCGAGACGGCCATGCAGGTCCTGGAGTCCGGAGGGCACACCCTGGGCCATATCGCCTATTTCGCCCCCTCCGCCGGGGCGGCCTTTGTCGGGGACACCCTCTTCGCCCTCGGCTGCGGGCGCATGTTCGAGGGCTCGCCGGCCCAGATGTGGGCCAGTCTCCAGCGACTGGCCGCCCTGCCGGACGCCACGCAGATCTATTGCGCGCACGAGTACACCGCCTCCAACGCCCGGTTCGCCCTGTCGGTCGACGCCGATCCCGCGGTGAAGGCCCGGGCCGAGGCGGTGTTCGCCGCCCGGGAGAGGGGCGAGCCCACCGTACCCAGCACCCTGGGCGAGGAAAAGGCCACCAATCCCTTTCTGCGGGCGCCGCGCCTGCGGCCGGGCCTGCCGCCGCACGAGGCCTTCGCCGCCCTGCGCGCCGAGAAGGACGTCTTCAGGGGCTAGCGGATCCCCGCTGCGGCCAGAATCCGGTCCGAGGACGGCCGGCCGGACATGCCCTGTCCCGGCGCCACGGTGATCTCGATCACGCCCTGCCTCAGGTCGGCCCTGGCCTGGCGCCCCTCGACCAGCCGAACGCGCTCGATCCCGCCCAGGAGAAGGCGCCCCTCCGCCAGGCGGGCCATGCGGGTGATGGCCTCGGCGGCGACCTGGGCGGCGTCGGCAGTCAGGGCCGAGGAGGCTGGGGAGGCGTCGGCCTCGAAGGGGATCAGTCGCCGCGCCGCCCGGGTGGCCCGGGTGCTCGCCATGGCCAGGCGCTCGAGGAGCTGCTGGGGGCTCAGGGCGCTCATCCGGAGGGTCTGTCCGCCGCCGGAAAGGGCCGCGGCGAGCCCCTGCGGGCGATCGGTGGTGAAGACCGTCAGGCCGCCGGTCCGGCTGGCCCGGAGGATCGGTTCGCCCAGGTCGTTGAGGTAGAGGATGTCGCCCCGCGGCGCCGGCTGGGGGCGCAGGACCCAGACCTCGGGGCTGCGGTCGAACTTGACCAGGGGCAGGCCCTGGCTCCGGTCGAAGGTGAAGCGGACGCCCGTCTCGCTGACATAGCGGGCCACCGGGGGCGCGCCCGCCGGTCCCGCCTGGCCTGCCGAAGGGCTGAACAGGGACCCGCGCATGACCGGCGCAGCCTGCGCCCAGGCCCCTTGCGGGCCGGCCAGCAGCCCGCCTGCCGCCAGCAGGACGGCGAGACGACGCGCGAGGTCAGGCGTTCCGGTGGAAGTCATCGGACGGGGTCTATGCGCGCCGACTGGGGCGGATTTTGGACGCAGGCCTCATCCCGCCATGTACTGGCCGCCGTTCAGCGACAGTGTGGACCCCGTGACGAAGCCGGCGTGCTCCCCCGACAGGAAGGCGACCATGTCGGCGATCTCCTCGCCGCGCCCCAGCCGGCCCACCGGGATCTGGGCGATGATCGAGGCGAGGACGGCTTCCGGCACCGCCTGGACCATCTCGGTGTCGATATAGCCGGGGCAGATGCAGTTCACGGTGACGCCCTTGCGCGCGTTCTCCAGGGCCAGGGCCTTGGTGAAGCCGATCATGCCGGCCTTGGCGGCGGCGTAGTTGGTCTGTCCCATCTGGCCCTTCTGGCCGTTGATGGACGAGATGTTGACGATCCGGCCCCACTCGCGCTCGCGCATGCCCTCGATGACCTGGCGGGTCATGTTGAAGACCGAGTCCATGTTCACGCGGATGACGTCCGACCACTGGGTGGGGGACATCCTGTGGAAGACCCCGTCCCGGGTGATGCCGGCGTTGTTCACCAGCACGTCGACCGGGCCCAGCTCGGCCTCCACCGCCCGGACCGCCCGGTCGCAGTCCTCGAAGGAGCCGACATTGCCCTTCACGACCATGACCCCGAGTTCGCGGGCGCAGGCCTGGGCGGCCTCCTCGTTGCCGGAATATCCCGCAGCCACCTTCATGCCGTCGGACTTGAGCCGCTCGCAGATCGCCCGGCCGATGCCGCGCGTCCCGCCCGTCACAAACGCCACTCTCGCCATCGCCGCCTCCGTGGGACTTCCGGGTGTCAGACCTGCTCGACGCAAAGGGCCACGCCCATGCCGCCGCCGACGCACAGGGTCGCCAGGCCGCGGGCCGAGCCCGAGCGCTTCATCTCGTGGACCAGGGTGGTGAGGATCCGCGCGCCCGAGGCGCCGATCGGGTGGCCGATGGCGATGGCCCCGCCATTGACGTTGACCTTGTCGGGGTCGAGGCCCAGCTCGCGCACCACGCACAGGGCCTGGGCGGCGAAGGCCTCGTTGGACTCCACGCGGTCCAGGTCGGCCACGCTCCAGCCGGCCCGCTCCAGCGCGCGCCGGGTGGCGGGGATGGGGCCGGTCCCCATGATCTCGGGCTCGACCCCGGCCTGGGCCCAGGAGGCGATCCGCACGAGGGGGGTCAGGCCCCGGGCCTTGGCCTCCGCCGCCGACATCAGCACCAGGGCGGCGGCGCCGTCGTTGATCCCGGAGGCGTTGGCCGCGGTCACCGAACCGTCCTTGGTGAAGGCCGGGCGCAGGCCCGCGACGCTCTCCAGCGTCGCGCCATGGCGGATGTACTCGTCCTGGTCGACCACCGTGTCGCCCTTGCGGCCTTTCACGGTGACCGGGACGATCTCGGCGGCGAACCGGCCGGCCTTCTGGGCCGCCTCGGCGCGGTTCTGGGAGGTCACGGCGAACCGGTCCTGGTCCTCCCGGGTGATCTGCCAGCGGGCGGCGATGTTCTCGGCGGTCTGGCCCATGTGGTAGCCGTGGAAGGCGTCCCAGAGCCCGTCCCGGATCATGGTGTCCACCAGCGCCAGGTCGCCCATCTTCTGGCCGCCGCGCAGGTGCTGGGCGTGGGGCGCCTGGCTCATGCTCTCCTGTCCGCCGGCCACCACCACCCGGGCGGCGCCGTCGGCGATCTGCTGGGCGCCCAGGGCCACCGCCCTCAGGCCCGACCCGCACAGCTGGTTCAGGCTCCAGGCCGGGGCCTCGACCGGGACGCCGGCGTTGATCGCCGCCTGCCGGGCCGGGCCCTGTCCCGCGCCGGCCTGGAGCACCTGGCCCAGGATGACCTCGTTGACGTCGGCGGCGGCCACGCCGGCCCGCTCCAGGGCGCCGGCGATGGCCGTGCGGCCCAGGTCGTGGGCCTGCAGGCCCGAAAGCGCGCCGTTGAAGGACCCCACGGGGGTCCGGGCGGCGGAGACGATGACGACGTCGGTCATGGCGGGGGCTCCTTCAGGGGTGCGGCGACGCCGGTCCCGGCGCCCGCTTCCGTCAGCTTCCAGAAGACGCTCGCATCGGCAATACTGCAATGCAATAATGCAGCCTCTCGCGCGGGATCGCGCAGGAAGGAACCGGAATGGCCGACGCTAAGGGCGCCAGGACGGGCGAAGGCCCGGTCGTCATCTAGAAGTACGCCAACCGGCGACTCTACAACACGGCCTCAAGCGCCTACGTCACGCTCGAACACCTGGCCGACATGGTTCGCAAGGGCGTCGACTTCGTGGTCTACGACGCCAAGACCAACGATGACATCACCCGCGCGGTCCTGGCCCAGATCATCTTCGACGAGGAGAGCCGCTCCGAGAGCCTCCTGCCGATCCAGTTCCTGCGCCAGCTGATCGGCTTCTATGGCAACTCCATGCAGGCCTTCCTGCCCTCCTACCTGGAAATGTCCCTGGCCTCCTTCGCCGAGCAGCAGGAGCGCCTGCGCCAGCAACTCTCAGGCATGGGCCAACCCGCGGGCCTGGCCGCCTATGAGGACCAGGTGAAGAAGAACATGGTCCTGTTCAGCCAGGCCATGCAGATGTTCTCGCCCTTCGCCTACGGCCGGCCCGACGCCGCCTCGGCGGAACCCGCTGCGGCCCCTGCGCCTGCCGGGAGCCCGGAGCCGGCGTCGCCCCCGGCCGGTGCGGCGCCCGACGACGCCATTGCGGACCTCAAGCGCCGCATGGAGGAGATGGCCGCCCAGATCGACAGGCTCGCCTCGGGACGATGACCCAGCCTATCGAGCCCATCCGGCGCACGCGCCGGCCCCGGGACCCCCTGAGGCTCACCTCCGACCCGGCGCCCGCCGAGGTCCCGCCGCCGAGCACGGGCGCTGGCCGCACGGACAGGGTCCGGCCCATGCCCGAGACGCCCCTCGCCGAGGGCGCCGCCGCCCTCAGCGCCCACCTGATCGGCCAGAAGGGCGCCCGCCGGGGCCTGCGGGGCGGGCCAGAGGTCCTTGACGCCGCCAAGGAGGCCTACGAGGCCACCGAATGGTCCGGCGGCGCCGACCGCCGCAAGAAGTCGGGCCGGAAGGCGCGCCTCAAGACCTGACCCGGCGCCGGGTCAATTCCGCCGCCCGGCCAGGATTGCCGCCGGACGACGCTCCAATCTCTCCAGAATCCTGTTTTTTTTCAAACTCCTGAGGCCTGGCTCAGGGCTTGCAGTGGGGAGGGGCGAACCGCTCCAGGAGGCCCTCCATGCCCGCCCTCGCCGCCCGCGTCCTCGATATCGCCCTGGTCGTGGCCATCCTCACGGCCTTCACCTGAGGCAGGTCGCCTGGGCCCTCAGGCCTCGGTGATCCCACCCGGCCGGCGGGCCCGGGACTGCAGCCACATCACCCCTGCGAGGTCCGAGGCCGAGGCCCACAGACGGCCGAGGTTGGTGTACTTCGAGGCGCCCGTGGTCCGCGGCCGGTGGCTCACCGGAAGGAAGCCGGTGGCGTAGCCTTCGCGCAGCATCAGGGCCGGCAGGTAGCGGTGGATGTGGTCGAAGTAGGGCAGGCGCAGGAAGGCCTCGCGCCGGAAGGCCTTGAGGCCGCAACCGGTGTCGTTGGCGGTGTCCCTCAGCAGGCGCTTCCGGACGCCGTTGCCGATCCGCGAGGCGATTCTCTTGGCCGCGCTGTCCTGACGGCGCACCCGCTCCCCGCCCACCAGGGCCAGTTCGGGGGGCCCGGCCCGCAGGGCCTCGACCAGCCCGGGCGCATCGGCCGGGTCGTTCTGTCCGTCGCCATCAAGGGTGACGATGATGTCGCCCCGGGCCGCCAGGATCCCGGTCCGCACCGCCCGGCTCTGGCCGGAATTGGCGCCGTGGGCCAGGACGCGCAGGGCGGGAATCTCGGCCTTCAGGGCCGCCAGGCGCTCGCGGGTGTCGTCCCGGCTGCAGTCGTCCACGAACAGGATCTCGACGCTCCACCCCCGGAAGGCGGCCGCGATCTCCCGGGCCAGGTCCGGGGCGGCGCCGGACTCGTTGAACACCGGGACGACCACCGAGACCTCGGGCGGCGCGCCGGGCGCCGGCCCGGCCGGGGCGGTCTGTGCGGGGGCGGAGGACATGGCCCACCCTACGATCTTTCCGGCCTCAAGGGAAACGACGCCGCCGCCGGATCATGCTAACCAGCGCCCCATGTGGCTGGCGAACATCATCGACGCCTTCCGGCGGCCCGGCGGCTGGCGCGGCCCGGCGGCTGCGGCCCTGTTCGCCTTGCTGGCGGGGCTGCCCGGCCTGCTCGCCCTGCCTCCCCTCGACCGTGACGAGGCCCGGTTCGCCCAGGCCACCGCCCAGATGCTCGAGCAGGATGACTTCGTGGTCATCCGCTTCCAGGACCAGCCCCGGTTCAAGAAGCCGGTCGGCATCCACTGGATGCAGGCTGCGGCGGTGTCGGCCTTCGGCGACGCCGGGCAGAGGGACATCCGGCTCTACCGCATTCCTTCCCTGCTCGGGGCCATGCTGGCGGCGGCCGCCTGTGTCTGGGGTGCAGCGGGCGTCTTCAGCCGGGGCGCGGCCCTGATGTCCGGCCTGATGCTTGGCGGCGGTCTCCTCCTGTCCACCGAAGCCTTCATCGCCAAGACGGACGCCATGCTGACCGGCCTGACGGTCCTGGCCATGGCGGCCCTGGGGCGGCTCTACGCCGAGGCCCGGGGCGGTCGCCCGGCGGGCAGGCTCGCCGCGCCCCTCTTCTGGCTGGCCCTGGCCCTGGCGGTGCTGGTGAAGGGACCCATCGCCATCCTGGTCGCCGGCCTCGCGGCCCTGGCCCTTCGCATCGCCGACCGTCGCCCGCTGACCGCGCGGCCCATCGGATCGGCCTGGGGCCTGATCCTCTTCGCCGCCATCGTCGGTCCCTGGGCCTGGGCGGTGACCATCGCCACCGACGGCGCCTTCTGGGCGGTGGCCATTGGCGGCGACCTGGCGCCCAAGCTGGCCGGCGGCCACGAGAGCCACGGCGCGCCGCCCGGCATGCATGCCCTGGCGGCGCCCCTGCTGGCGTTTCCGGCCACCCTGCTGCTCCCGGCCGCCGCGGTCGTCGCCTGGCGGCGACGGTCCGAGCCCGGGGTCCGGTTCGCCCTCGCCTGGCTGGTTCCCGCCTGGATCGTCTTCGAGGCCACGCCGACCAAGCTCCCGCACTATGTCCTGCCCTGCTACGCCGCCCTGGCCTGGCTCTGCGCCGCCGGCCTCACCTCGGCGGCCGGGCCTTGGGTGCGCCGGACCGGCGCGGCCCTGCACGCCCTCGCCGGAGGTCTCCTGGCCGCCGTCGCCATCGGACTGGCCGTCACCTACGGGGAGGGCTGGGACCTGCCGGCCGCGGTCCTGACCGCCGGGCTCTTCCTTCTCGCCGCCGGCGCCGGCGCCGTCCTCATGCTGCGCGGCCAGGTCGCCCGGGCCGTTGTCTGGGCCCTCCCCGCCGGGGTTCTGGCGCACGCGGCGCTCACCGCCTTGCTGGTCCCCGGCCTGCAGCCGCTGATGCTCTCCGGCCGGACCGTGGACATCCTGGCCCAGGCCCGCCTCCTGCCGGCGCAGGGGGTGATCCCCGGCCCGGTCGCCGTGGCCGGGTACGCGGAGCCCAGCCTGGTCTTCCAGGTCGGCACCGACACCGGCCTTGGCGACGCCGCCGACGCGGTGAAGGCCCTGGCGTCGGGCCGCGCGGCCGTGGTGGAGTCCCGCGAGCAGCCCGCCTTCCGGGAAGCCCTGGCCAAGGCGGGCGTCCGCCCGGTGGAGGTCGGTCGTGCGGCGGGCCTGAACTATTCCAATGGCGACGAGACCGAGCTCACGGTCTACGCCCCTGCTCCCCGCCCCGCCCCGGAGGCCCGTCCATGAGCCGTTTCATCGAGATCGTCGAAGTCGGGCCGCGGGATGGCCTGCAGAACGAGAAGACCACCCTCACCCCGGCCCAGAGGGTCGAGTTCATCCGCCGCCTCGAGGCGGCCGGGGCCCGGCGGATCGAGACCGTCTCCTTCGTCAACCCGGCCCGTGTCCCGCAGATGGCGGGCGCCGAGGAGGTCTGCGAGGCCCTGCCCGCCGATCCGGGGCGATCCCGCATCGGCCTGGTGCTGAACATGCGGGGCTGGGACCGGGCGGTCTCCACCGGCTGCGACGAGGCCAATGTGGTGGTCTGCGCCAGCGACGCCTTCGGGATCCGCAACCAGGGCGCAGACACCCGGGCCCAGATGGACGTCCTGGGCGACATCGCCGCACGGCGCGCCGCCGAGGGCGGCCCCCGCCTGTCCGCGACCTTTTCCGTGGCCTTTGGCTGCCCCTTCGAGGGCGAGGTCGATCCCGCCCGGGTGACCAGCCTCGTGCGCGAGGCGGCCCGGTTGCCCCTGGACGAGATCGCCCTGGCCGACACCATCGGCGTGGCCGATCCCTGGGCCGTTCGCCGCCTGGTGGAGTCCTGCCGGGCCGTCATCGGCGACCAGAAGCTGCGCCTGCACTTCCACGATACCCGCAATACCGGCCTGGCCAACGCCTTCGCGGGCGTCGAGGCCGGGGTGGATGTCCTGGACGCCAGCTGCGGGGGCCTCGGCGGCTGTCCCTTCGCCCCCAACGCCACGGGCAACATCGGCACCGAGGACCTGGCCTACATGCTGGAGCGCGCGGGCTTCTCCACGGGCTACGACCTTCCGGCCCTGATCTCCACGGCGGAATGGATCTGCAGCCTCCTGGGCAAGACGCCGACGGCCTCTGTCACCCGGGCGGGTCTCTTCCCGATTCCCGCTTGACCGGGTTCAGGCGGGCGGGCCGCTGAGGCGCCAGAGCACCGGACGGACGACAGCCGCAGCGACGATGAAGGGACCCAGGGCCCAGGCGGCCGCCACGCCGGCCGGCGTGCGGGCCCGCTTGCGGAAGAACCGGGCCAGCCCGCAGCCCTTGGCGTACTCCACCCGCAGCGGATTGGCGCGGCTGGTGTGACCCACGTGGATCACCTCCGCCGCCGGCTGGAAGACCACCTGGCCGCCGGCCTGGCGCACCCGCCAGCAGAGATCGATGTCCTCGACGTGCAGGAAATAGCCCTCGTCGAAGCCCCCCAGGGCCTCGAAGTCGGCCCGGCGCATGGCGAAGCAGGCCCCGGAGACGGTCGGCGCCTCGATCACCTGGCCGGGGGTGGGCTCGTCCTCGAGGTGCACCTCGAAGCGTCGGAGGCCAGGCACCCTGCGGGCCAGGGTGGACAGGCTGAGGAGGGTCGACAGCGGCGTCACCTCGCCCCGGCGGCCACCCCTCTGCTCGGTTCCGTCGCTGTTGAGGATGCGGGCGCCGGCCAGGCTGGGCGACGGCCGGCCCGCCAGGGCCTCGGCCAGGGCGGTGACCCCGCCAGGCCCCAGGAAGGCGTCCGGGTTCAGGAAGACCAGCAGGTCGCCGCCCGCCGCCCCGGCGCCCAGGTTGGCGCCCCGGGCGAAGCCGACATTCCCCTGTCCCGTCACCAGGCGGAGCCTCGGCGTCGCTGAGGCCTGCGCGGCCAGGCGGGCGGCGTCCTCCGGGGTGGAGCCGTTGTCGACCACCACCACCTCGGCCACCTCCGGCTGGGCCAGGGCGCTGTCGATGGACGGGAAGAGGGAGTCCCCGGTCATGTAGGCGACAAGCACCACCGAAGCCCCTGCGTTCACCGCAGGCGCCGCCTGAGTCGCCTCGCGAGGACCGGGATGACCCAGCATCAGCCTCTCAGCGCAGCCCGGGCCAGGTCCGGCGGGACCGCCTCGCCGGCCAGGGCGGCCACCGCCTCGTCCAGCGGCAGGACGGTCTGGCCCTCGGCGCCCAGCCGCCGGATCGCCACCGCCCGGCCCTCGGCCTCACGGCGCCCCACCGCGGCGATCACCGGGGTCTTGGCCAGGCTGTGCTCGCGCACCTTGTAGTTGATCTTCTCGTTGCGCAGGTCCAGCTCGACCCTCAGGCCCGCGGCCTTGAGTTCCGCCGCGACCTCGCGGGCGTAGTCATCGGCGTCCGAGGTGATGGAGGCCACCACCGCCTGCGTCGGCGACAGCCACAGGGGAAAGGCGCCGGCGTAGTTCTCGATGGCCACGCCCAGGAACCGCTCCATGGAGCCGCAGATCGCCCGGTGCAGCATGACCGGCCTCTGCTTGGAGCCGTCCTCGGCCACGTACTCGGCGTCGAGGCGCTCGGGCAGGACGAAATCCAGCTGCAGGGTGCCGCACTGCCAGGTCCGGCCGATGGCGTCGCGCAGGTGGAACTCCAGCTTCGGGCCATAGAAGGCGCCTTCGCCGGGCAGGGGTTCGACCTCCATGTTCACCGCTTGGCGGGCGGCTCGGTCGAGCTTGGACTCGGCGATGTCCCAGACTTCGTCGGACCCGGCGCGGACGTCCGGCCGCAGGGCCAGCTTCACGCTGTGCAGGTCCAGGCCGAAGTCGGAATAGACCGAGTTCAGCAGCTTCACGAACTTCGTCGTCTCGGCCTCGATCTGGTCCTCGCGGCAGAAGATGTGGGCGTCGTCCTGGGTGAAGGCGCGCAGCCGCATGATGCCGTGCAGGGCGCCGGACGGCTCGTACCGGTGGCAGGCGCCGAACTCGGCCATGCGCAGGGGCAGGTCGCGATAGCTCTTCTGGCCGAAGTTGAAGATCTGGACGTGCCCCGGACAGTTCATGGGCTTGACGGCCAGCTCTTCGCCTTCCGTCGTCTCGCAGGTGAACATGGCCTGGCCGAACTTTTCCCAGTGCCCGGATTTTTCCCAGAGCCCCCGGTCCATGATCTGCGGCGCCTTGACCTCGACATAGCCGTCGGTGTCCAGCCGGCGGCGCATGTAGGCCTCCACCGTGCGGTAGAGGGTCCAGCCCTTGGGATGCCAGAAGATCATCCCCTTGGCCTCCTCCTGAAGGTGGAAGAGGTCCATGGCGCGGCCGATCCGTCGGTGGTCGCGGCGCTCGGCCTCCTCGATCCGCTTCAGGTGGGCCTCGAGGTCCGCCTCGCTGGCCCAGGCCGTGCCGTAGATGCGCTGCAGCTGGGCGTTGCGGTGGTCGCCGCGCCAGTAGGCCCCGGCCAGCTTGGTCAGCTTGAAGGCCTTGCCCACGTGCCGCGTCGAGGGCAGGTGCGGGCCCAGGCAAAGGTCCTTCCACTCGCCCTGGCGATAGACCGTGATGACCTCATCCCCGGGCAGGTCCGAGATGATCTCGGCCTTGTACGCCTCGCCGATCCCCTTGAAGTGGGCGATGGCCTCGTTCCGGTCCCAGACCTCGCGGACGATCTTCTCGTCCCGGTCGACGATCTGGGCCATGCGGGCCTCGATGGCCCCCAGGTCGTCCAGCGAGAAGGGCTCGTCCCGGGCGAAGTCGTAGTAGAAGCCGTCCTCGATGGCCGGACCGATGGTCACCTGCGTGCCGGGGAAGAGCTCCTGCACCGCCTGGGCCAGCACATGGCTGGCGTCGTGCCGGATCACCTCCAGGGCGTCCGGGCTCTCGCGGGTCAGGATCTCGAAGGTCCCGCCGCCGGGTAGGGGGCGGTCGAGGTCCAGGAGCTGGCCGTCCAGGCGCACCAGGAGGGCGCGCTTCTCCAGGGACTTGGCGATGGAGGCGGCCACGTCGCGGCCGCTTGCGCCATCTTCGAAGGCCCGCTTCGAGCCGTCGGGGAAAATCAGTTCAATCATGGTTCAGGTCGTCCGATTCGGAGGTCCGGGATCCGCGGCGGCGGGTGGGCCCGGGTTCCGGGGCGGCACGGGGTCGTAGCCCGTTCCCCCCCAGGGATTGCATCGACACAGTCGACTGGCGGCCAGTCCGGCGCCTTTCCAGGGACCATGTGTGACCAGGGCCTCGGCGGCGTAATCCGAACAGGTCGGAAGAAACCGGCACTGGCGCCCGATCAGGGGCGAGAGCGTCAGCTTGTAGGCGCGGTGGGCGCCCCTGACGCAGGTTTCGTAGAGGGTCATGCCGGCTCGCAGGCTTGCGACTTGAAGCTGCGCTTATCCCGCGGAGTCCGCCGGATCAAGCCGCGCCGGCGGGGCTAGTTCGCGCACCTGCCTGGCGGACGGCCTCCAGCGCGGCCTCGAAGGCCAGCAGGGTCGAGGCGTGCCGTGCGGGGTAATCCTTCACCGGGGCGAGCATGGCGAGATCCGAAAAGCGTCCTTCGGGCGGAGGTCCGTCCGCCTTCAGCATAGTGCGGAAAGACCCGGTCGCCAACTCGAGCTCCTCAAGGCTGGCGCCGATCGCCCCGGCGCCGAGGATGGCGGCCGAGGCCTGGCCCAGGGCGCAGGCCTTCACGTCCTGGGCGAAGCGGTCGATCCGGCCGGAGGCGTCGAGGCCCACGTCCACCGTCACCCGGCTGCCGCAGAGGCGCGAGGTCTTCTCGGCCGACCCGTCCGGGTCCTCCAGCCGGCCCAGGTGCGGCAGGTTGGCGGCCAGGGCCAGGATCCGCGCCGAGTAGATGTCGTCGATCATGACGCATCCGGAGGGGCGCCGCCCCGGTCCGTCCAGATTCGCACCGCCTGGTCGACGAGGGCCTCGTTCATGGCCCGGAGGCCGTCCCGGTGCGCCGCCCCATGCGCCTTCATGTGCCGGCGCGCCAGCCAGCCGGTGAAGATCTCGCCGTTCGAGATGATGCACCCGGTGGGGCTGACGATGTCGATCTCGATGAACCGCACCGACTTGACCCAGCCGTCGGAGCGGGAGTCACGCCAGTGGATCTGTTCCAGTGGCACCCATTCCAGAACCACCGGCCGGGCATCCCGTGGCCGCCGGCCGGGCAGGGCCTCGGTCAGCTCCAGCTGGGATCCGATCCGGATCTCGCCCTGCGCCCGGGGATAGAGAGGGTTCCAGGCGCTCCA
>CAIMLY010000236.1 GCA_903842425.1 uncultured Alphaproteobacteria bacterium
CCCTGCAGACCCGCTGCGAGGACAAGGGCGACCACTGGATGATCAACGGCCAGAAGATCTGGACCTCCGGCGCCCAGTACTCCGCGTGGTGCGGGGCCCTGGTCCGTACGGATCCCACCGCCAAGAAGCATGACGGCATCAGCTTCCTGCTCATCAACATGCGCCAGCCGGCCATCGAGACCCGGCCGATCAAGCTCATCGCCGGCGCCTCGCCCTTCTGCGAGACCTTCTTCACCGACGCCGTGGCCCCCAAGGACGCCCTCCTGGGCAAGCTCAACGAGGGCTGGTCGGTGGGCAAGCGTCTGCTCCAGCATGAGCGCGCCAGCCAGACCGGCGTCTCCATGGGCGGCCGCGCCACCCCGCTGGAGGACATCGCCCGCAAGTACGTGGGCGAAGATGGCAAGGGCCGGATCGCCGATGGCGACCTGCGCACCCGCATGATCCGCCACCTCATGGACGCCCGGGTCCACAGCCTGACCCTGGCCCGCGCCGCGGCCGAGGCCAAGGGCGCCTCGGGCGCCACCAACGCCGCCTCGGTGCTCAAGAACTCGGCCACGAACGTGGCCCAGGCGCGGCAGGAGATGGTCCTGGAGATCATGGGCCACCAGGGACTGGGCTGGGATGGCGAGGCCTTCACGACCCAGGAGATCGAGGCCGTTCGCGGCTGGCTCTCGGGCCGGGCCATGTCGATCTACGGCGGCTCGGTGGAGGTGCAGAACAACATCATCTCCAAGCGCATCCTGGGCCTTCCGGACACCACCCAGTCCGCATGATCCGACGCGCGGCCGTCCTGGCCGTCCTCCTGTTGCCGGCGGCAGGCGGGACGGCCCATTCGGGGCCAGCCTCCAGTTCGCTCTGCCGGTCGACCGAGACCGTGGTCTTCGCCTGCCCGGTCGGCGCCAGGTTGGTCTCCGTGTGCGCGTCACCGGGGCCCTCCGGCGGAACGGTCCAGTACCGGTTTGGCCGGGCTGGCTCCGTACCGGAACTGGTCCTGCCCCGGGCGCCGGGTATCCCCTCCGCGGTCGCCTCCGGGGACACCCTGATGTTCTCGGGCGGCGGGGGGGCCTGGCTGCGCTTCGCCAACGGGCCTTACGCCTACACGGTCTACAGCGCGATCGGGCGCTGGGGGCCCCGCGGCGCCCCTGCGGAGAAGGCGGGCCTGTTGGTGGAGAAGGACGGGGTGGGTCTTCGCAACCTTCCCTGCACCGGCCAGGACACGGGGCTCGACGCCGGCTGGATGATGTCGGTGGGCGTCCGTCCCGACGGCCGGGACTTCGACCTGCCCTGAGCCGGCGGCTTTCGCTTGCACCCGGCGGCCGGCCCGTCCATCCAGAGGGCCATGGACACCGCCCAGGCCCCCATTCGTGATCCCCGCTACGCTCCCGCCCGGCTTGAGATCGAGGTGCGGCCCGACGGGACCCGGATCCTATTCAACCCGACCCCTCTGGCCGGCGACTTCCTTACGGTCGCCGAACCGCTGGCCCACTGGGCCAGCCGGGCGCCCAGCCGGACCTGGCTGGCCGAGAGGTCGGGGGCGGGCTGGCGCGAGGTGTCCTATGCCGAGGCCGCCGGGCGCGTCGCGGCCCTGGCGGGCGGCCTGCGCGACCGGGGGATCGGCGGGCCCCGGCCCCTGCTGATCCTGGCCCGCAACGGGGTCGACCACGCCCTCATCAAGTACGCGGCCATGAGCCAGGGCATGCCGGTCGCGCCGGTCTCGCCCCAGTACGGACTGCCGGGCGCCAACCTCTCGCGCCTGGCCCAGGCGATGGAGACCCTGAACCCCTCTGCCGTCTATACCGAGGATGCGGCGCTGTTTGGCGAGGCTCTTGCGGCGCCCTTCCTGGCCGGACTGCCGGTGATCGCCGGGCGCAACGCCCGTGCCGGAGACATCCCCCTGCCGGACCTGGAGCGCGCCTCGGCCGCGGCGCCGTCGGCCCGGCCCGAGGACCACGCCAAGTACCTGCTCACCTCAGGCTCAACGGGGCGGCCCAAGGCGGTGATCAACCTTCAGGCGCGGATGGCCGCCAACGCCGCCCAGGTGGCCGCCTGCTTCGCCGACCCGGACCCGCCGGTGGTGGTCAACGCCGCCCCCTGGAGCCACAGCCTGGGCGCCAACGCCATCCTGCACATGGTCCTGCACCGGGGCGGGACCCTCTACATCGACGCCGGCCAGCCCGTCGAGGGCCGCTTCGGCGACACGGTTCGCAACCTGCGCGAGGTGGCGCCGACCTATCACAACATGGTCCCTGCGGGCTGGATGATGTTCGCCGGCGAGCTGGAGGCCGACGCGGACCTGGCCCGCAACTTCTTCTCCCGGGTCCGGCTCATGCAGTACGGCGGCGCCAACCTGGGCCAGGAGATCTGCGACCGCATCCAGGCCGTCGCCGTGCGCACGGCAGGCGAGCGGATCAGCTTCTCCTCGGGCTACGGCGCCACCGAGACCGGGCCGACGGCGGCCAATGTCCACTGGCCCAACACCCGCATGGGGATGATGGGCCTGCCCCTGCCGGGCACGACCGTGAAGCTGGCGCCCATGGCGGGCAAGCTGGAGTTCCGGGTCAAGGGCCCCCAGGTCACGCCCGGCTACCTGGGCCAGCCCGAGCTTTCCGCCGCCAGCTTCGACGAGGAAGGCTTCTACCGCCTGGGCGACGCGGCGCGTCTGGTGGACCCCGACGACATCCGCAAGGGGCTGGCCTTTGACGGGCGTCTCTCCGAGAACTTCAAGCTCGCCAGCGGCACCTTCGTGAACGTGGGCGAGCTGCGGATCGCCGTGATCGGCGCCGTGGGCGACGCGGTGACGGACGCCATCGTCTGCGGCGAGGGCGAGGCGGGGGTGGGCCTGCTCTTCTATCCCCGGCCCGGCCACGCCCCCGGGGCCGTTGCGGAGGCCGTGCGGACCGCCGTTGCGGCGCACAACGCCCGGGGCGGGGGCGGCGCCGGCCGGGTGGCCCGCGCCCTGGTCCTGCCGGACGGCCCTGACGCCAACGCCGGCGAGATCACCGACAAGGGCTACATCGCCCAGCCTGTGGCGCGGGCCTTGCGGGCCGCCTTCATCGGGCGGATGTTCGCAGGCGCGCCGGACCCCGGCGTGATGGTTTTCGAGACAGCCTGACCCAAGGGGCCGGCGCGGGCGGGGAGGCCCAGACGACATGAACGGCGCCGACGCCCTGATGCGCACCCTGGTGGAGAATGGCGTGACTGCCTGCTTCGCCAATCCCGGCACCAGCGAGATGCAGTTCGTCAGCGCGCTGGATGGCCAGCCGGCCATGCGCCCGGTCCTGTGCCTGTTCGAGGGCGTGGCCACCGGCGCCGCCGATGGCTATGGCCGCATGGCGGGGACGCCCGCCTGCACCCTGCTGCACCTGGGTCCCGGCTACGGCAACGGCCTGGCCAACCTTCACAACGCCCGGCGGGCCTACACCCCCATCGTGAACGTGGTGGGCGATCACGCGACCTACCACCGCCAGTACGACGCCCCCCTGAACTCGGACATCCCGTCCATCGTCGCGGCCAACTCCCTGTGGGTGAAGTCGGCCGACAGCCCGGATGAGGTGGCCGCCGTCACCGCCGAGGCCATCACGGCCAGCCATGGCCCGCCCGCCGGACCCGTCAGCCTCATCCTTCCGGCGGACGCGGCCTGGACGGAGACCTCGACGACCTTTGCCCCCGCCTCGCGCCCGGGTCCGAACGCGCCCGATGGATCGGCCGTCGAGGCCGCCGCCCGGGCGATCAGGTCCGCCTCTGCGCCGGTTGTGCTGATCGGCGGCGGCGCCTGCGGGGCCGAGGGCCTGGTCCAGGCCGCCCGCCTGCAGGCGGCGGGGGTGCGCGTCATGGCCGACACCTTCGTGGCCCGCCAGCCCCGCGGCGCCGGCGTCTTCGCCCCGGCCCGCATGCAGTACTTCGGCGAGGCCGCCCTCGAGGAACTGGCCGGGACGGACCTGATGGTCTTTGCCGGCACCACCCAGCCGGTAGCCTTCTTCGCCTATCCCGGCCGGCCCAGCCTGCTGGTGCCCGAAGGCTGCGCCACCCTGTCCCTCGCCGACCGGGCGACGGACGCCGTTGCGGCCCTTCAGGCCCTGGCCGACGCCCTCGGCGCGCCGGTCTCCGGTCCGACCCAGCCCCTGAAGCGCCCGGCCAGTCCCGCGTCCGGGCCCCTGACGCCCCAGGCCTGTGGCGTCGCCGTGGCCCGCCACCTGCCGGAAGGCGCCATCCTCTGCGACGACGCCGTCACGTCCGGGGGCGGGGTCGCCGTCCCCTGCATGACCACCGTCCCGCACGAGGTCCTGGCCCTGACCGGCGGGGCCATCGGGATTGGCGGGCCCATGGCGATTGGAGCGGCGGTGGCCTGCCCGGACCGCAAGGTCGTCTCCCTGAACGGCGACGGCTCGGCCATGTACACGGTGCAGAGCCTTTGGACGATGGCGCGGGAGAAGCTGGACGTGACCGTGGTGGTCTTCGCCAACCACAGCTACCGCATCCTGAACATCGAGATGAACCGGACCGGCGCGGGCCAGGCGGGCCCCTCGGCCCGCAAGCTGCTGGACCTGGGCGATCCCAACATCGACTGGGTCTCCCTGGCCCGGGGCCTGGGGGTCGAGGCCGTGCGCTGCGAGACCGGCGAGGCCTTCGAGGCGGCCTTCGCCAGCGCCATGTCCCAGCGCGGACCGCGCTTCATCGAGGCGGCCATCTGATCGTCGCCCGCCAGGCGAAACGAAAAGGGCCCGCGGGAGCGATCCCGCGGGCCCTCGTCTTTCCGGTGTGACCCGGGACTACTTGTTGCCGGGCAGGGCGCAGTCCCTGGAGAAGGCGCAGCCCACGGCGTTGATGGGCGTCAGGGGCTCGCTCTTGTACTCGAGGACATAGCCCTTGAGGCCGTCGGCGCACGCCGTCTCAAGGTAGGTCGTGCCGGCGGCGGTCTTGCCGATCAGGCGGGTGGCTGACACTTCGCACTCCGTCTTGCCCATCCTCTTCAGGTCCGCCGTGACCGCCTTGTTGGAGGCCTCGGGCTTGGAGAAGGAGCAGCGGTAGCCGACGATGGGCGCACGGGCGCAGTCGACCACCTGGGTGGTCTCGGCCTTGGCCGTGAAGACGCCGACGGCGCCATCCGGACGGTTGCTGCAGGCCAGCTCCACGACGTCCTTGCCGGGAGGCGAGGGGAAGGGGGCGTACTTGGCGACCTGGCAGTCGAAGCCCGCCTTCTTGGCGAGGTTCGAGTAGAGGCCGGCCTGGGCGGTCTGGGCTTCCTTGGCGTCCGTCAGGGTGCAGCCGCCGAGCAGGGCCATGGCCTTCTCGCAGGAGGTGGCCTGGGACAGCTGGCCCTTGTCGACCTTGTAGATGTAGCCCTTGCCGTCCTGGCATGAGGCTTCGTAGTAGCCCGACCCGCCCTGGGACATGCCGATGTAGCGGCGGTCCTTGACCACGCAGCCGTTGTTGGCGGCGGCGGCGTAGCGGTCGACCACCGCCAGGCGGTAGGCGGCGTCATGCAGGGTGCACTTGATGTTGCCGTCGTTGGCGTCGAACAGAAGGCAGTCGTTGGCGACGGAGGCGCCGTCCGGGTTGGCCGGGGCGTCCACCTGGAGCACATAGCCCGACCCGCCCTGGCAGGAGATCTCCAGGAAGGTGTTCTTGGCGGTCTGGCCGATGCCGCGGGCGCCGTCGGGCGTGCAGTTCAGGCCGGCCTTGGCCAGCAGGGGCGCAGCGTCGGCGGCGGGGTTGGCGTTGCCGGGCAGCTTGCAGGGCAGGGAGGGCGGCTTGCCGTCCGGCTGGGTGGAGTTGGCCTCGATACAGCTGAAGGCCGAGGGCTTGGCGCCGGCGGGGGCCTGGAGGACGAAGCCCAGGCCGCGGTCGCAGTCGACCTCGTAGAAGTTGGTGGCGGACTTGGTCTTGGGGTCGACCATCTTTCCGACGAATCGGGCGTCCGTGACCTGGCAGGCGATGCCGGCCGCCTGGGCGACGGCGGGGGCCTCGGCCATGCCCTGTGTGCGCGCGGCGGCCAGGGCCGCCTCTTCCTTCTTGGAGGCCGAGACGGCTGCGACCGTTCCCAGGGCCAGGGCCAGGGCCGCGGTGGCCAGGCCGATTGCGACGCGTTTCATCGTGAGGTTCCCTCCGGGGGTATCTGTTCCCATGGGTCTTAATCCCTTGCCGCGCCTGACGGCAAGTCGCCTTGACCGGTGAAGAGGGTGCAAGGGGCCTGTGACCGTTTGACGGCGCCTGTCGTGGGATTTGGATTTGATCCGCAAGCGCCAAGGGCCGACACTGCGCAGCCAAGGAGTCTGTTCATGCGCGATGGTTTCGAAGATCCGGTCCTGGAGGCCCACAAGGCGAAGATCACCTATCCCTTTCCGGGCGGGCCGGACCAGGGCGAGGCGGTGGATGTCGCCCCCGGGGTGAAGTGGCTGCGCATGCCCCTGGGGGGATCCCTGGCCTGGATCAATGTCTGAGCGATCCGGGAGGCGGGGGGCTGGGCGATCGTCGATACCGGCCTGGGGGGACAGGCGACCCGGGAATCCTGGCGCAAGGCCCTGGCCGGGCCCCTGGAGGGCCTGCCGGTCACCCGGGTCTTCGTGACGCACATGCACCCCGACCACATCGGCATGTCCGGGTGGATGACCCGCAAGTTCGGCTGCCGGCTCTGGATCACCCGCCTGGAGTTCCTCATGTGCCGGTCGCTCTCGGCCGACACCGGCCGGGAGGCGCCCGAGGACGCTGTGGTCTTCTACCGGGCGGCGGGCTGGGACGAGGAGGCCCTGGAGGACTACCGGGCGCGCTTCGGCGGCTTTGGCAAGAGCCTCCACGCCCTGCCCGACAGCTTCCAGCGCCTGTCCGACGGCGACGTCGTCCCGATCGGCGACCATGACTGGAAGGTGGTGGTGGGCTCCGGCCACTCGCCCGAGCACGCCTGCCTGTGGTGCCCCGAGCTGAAGCTGATGATCAGCGGCGACCAGGTCCTGCCCAAGATCACCTCCAATGTCTCGGTTTTCCCGACCGAGCCGGCGGGCGATCCCCTGACCGACTGGCTGACCTCGCTGGCGCGGATTCGCGGGATCATCCCGGACGACGTCCTGGTCCTGCCGGCCCACAACGAGCCCTTCCACGGCCTGCACGCCCGGATCGACCACCTGATCGGCGGCCACGAGCGAAGCCTGACCCGGCTGCACAAGCTGCTGGAGGAGCCCAAGCGGGCCATCGACACCTTCCACATCCTCTTCCGGCGCAAGATCGATCGCTGGACCCTGGGCATGGCCACCGGCGAGAGCCTGGCCCACCTCAACTGCCTGATGACCCGGGGCCAGGCCGTCCGCACCCAGGACGAGGCCGGGGTGGACTGGTACCGTGCCGTCTGAGGCGGTGCAGGTCCGGCCGGCCGGGCCGGACGACCTGGCGACGATCCAGGGGTTCATCCTGGACCTGGCGGACTATGAGCGCCTGGCCCATGAGGTTGACGCCACGCCCGAGGGCCTGGCCCGCGACCTCTTCGGGCCCTCGCCGAGGGTCTTCTGCGATATCGCCGGGATCGATGGGGCGCCGGTCGGCTTCGCCCTCTGGTTCTACAGCTACTCCACCTTCCGGGGGCGCCACGGCATCTGGCTGGAGGACCTTTTCGTCCAGCCCGAACATCGCGGCGCCGGGGCCGGCCTCGCCCTCCTCAGGACCCTGGCCCGGCGCTGCCGGGAGGAGGGCCTGGCCCGTCTGGAATGGTCGGTGCTGGACTGGAACGCCCCGGCCATCGGCTTCTACGACTCGCTGGGCGCCCTTGCGATGGACGACTGGACGACCCGGCGGCTGACCG
>CAIMLY010000237.1 GCA_903842425.1 uncultured Alphaproteobacteria bacterium
AGGCCCGCATGGACCGCCCCGGCGTGGTCTTCGTCGCCGTCGGCGCCGGCCACCTGACCGGCAAGGACAGCGTCCAGGACCTGCTGACCCGCGACGGCCTGAAGGTCGAGCGCATCCTGTACTGAAGCTGCGAATGCCCTCTTTCCGGTCCGGGACACGGGCCGTAGAGTTTCCCCGGATGACCCAGGCTGGCGCATGTGACCGGCGGGCATCCGGGGAGAAGACGCCTTGTCTGATGGAAATGTTGCCGAACGCGACCGCGCTTCGCGCGCCGCCGCAACGGCCGCCGACCATGTCGACGTCCTCATCGTCGGGGCGGGCATCTCCGGCATCGGGGCGGCCTACCACCTCCAGACCCAGTCGCCCGGGAAGACCTTCCGCATTGTCGAGACCCAGGCCGACTTCGGCGGCACCTGGCGGACCCACAAGTACCCGGGCGTGCGCTCCGACAGCGACCTCCACACCTTCGGCTACAGGTTCAAGGCCTGGCGCGGGCCGCCCATCGCCACGGCGGAAGAGATCCTGGCCTACATGGGCGAGGTGATCGACGAGAACGACATCGCCCGCCACATCCGGTACCGGACCCGGGTCCTCACCGCCGACTGGTCGGAGGCTGACTGCCGCTGGGTCGTGGAACTGGAGGACGTCGACTCTGGCGACCGGAGCCGCGTGACCGCGGCTTCCTCTGGATGTGACAGGGCTACTACCGCCACAGCGAGGGCGACACCCCGGAGTGGCCCGGCAAGGACGACTTCAACGGCCGCCTCGTGCACCCACAGACCTGGCCCGAGGACCTGGACGTCGCCGGCAAGCGGATTGTCGTCATCGGGTCGGGCGCGACGGCGGCCACCCTGATCCCGGCGCTCGCGGAGACGGCCGGGCACGTGACCATGCTGCAGCGCTCGCCCACCTACTTCACCCCGGGCCGGAACCGCAACGAGCTGGCCGAGACCCTGCGCGAGCTGGAGATCGACCCGGACTGGACGCACGAGATCGTGCGGCGCGCCATGCTCAAGACCGGCGCCCAGATGACCAAGCGGGCCCTGGAACAGCCGGCCGAGGTGCGCGAGGAACTGCTGGGCGTGCTGCGCGGCCTTCTGGGCGATGACTACGTCGCCGAGCACTTCACGCCCCGATACGACCCCTGGCGCCAGCGCATCGCCTTCGTCCCCAACGGCGACTTCTTCCAGGCGGTGAAGGCCGGCAAGGCCGGGGTGGTGACGGATGAGATCGACCGCTTCGTCCCGGAGGGTGTCCGCCTGAAGTCCGGCCAGGTGCTGGAGGCCGACATCATCATCACGGCCACGGGCTTCAACCTGAACGTCCTGGGCGACATCGCCTTCTCGGTGGACGGCCGGCCCGTCGACCTGTCCCAGTCGGTCACCTATCGCGGCATGATGTTCACCGGTCTGCCGAACCTGGCCTGGGTGTTCGGATACTTCCGCGCCAGCTGGACCCTGCGCGCCGACCTGATGGGCGACTTCGTCACTCGCCTGCTGAAGCACATGGACGCCAGGGGCCTGCGCCGGGTCGAGCCTGGATTGCGCCCCGAGGACGCCGGCATGGCGCTGGGTCCCTGGATCGATCCCGAGGACTTCAACCCGGGCTACATGATGCGCGGCGTGCACCTGATGCCCAAGGCCGGCGACAGGCCGGAATGGCGCCACACCCAGGATTACTGGAGCGAGAAGGACGTCCTGCCCAACCTGGACCTGGACGATCCGGTCTTCCGCTACCGCTGAGGCGGGCGGGCTTGCCTGCCCGGACGACATGTGACACCTCGTGTGTCAATTGATTGACGCAGGAGAGCCGGATGGCGCGCAAGACCCCAAGGCGAAAGCGGGCCCTTCTGGCGGGCGCCGCAGCCGGCGCCCTGGCGATCCTGGGCGTACAGGCGGCTGAGGCGGCCCCGCCGCCAGCCCCGGGTCCCGGGACCGCCCGACCCAACATCGTCGTGATCCTGTTTGATGACGTCGCCCTGATGGACCTGGGCGCCTACGGCGGCGAGGCGCGCACCCCGAACATCGACCGGCTGGCCCGGCAGGGCGCCATGTTCACAGGCTACCGCACCTCGCCCCTCTGCACCCCCTCGCGGGCCATGCTGCTGACCGGCCTGGACAACCACCGGGCGGGGGCGGCGACCATCGAGGAGATCCTGCCGCCCGACATGCGGAACCGGCCGGGATACCGCCTGCGCATCGAGCCCGAGGTCCTGACCATCGCCGAGCGCCTGCGGGCCGAGGGCTACCGGACCCTGATGGCCGGCAAGTGGCACCTGGGTCACGGGCCCGGCGAACTGCCCGATGGCCAGGGCTTTGACCGCTCCCTCGCCCTGGACGCCTCCGGCGCGGACAACTGGGCGCCCAAGCCCTACATGCCCTACTACACCGAGGCGCCCTGGTACGAGGATGGCCGGCCCGCACGGATGCCGGACTCCTTCTATTCCTCGGACCTGCTGGTGGACCGGCTGACCCGCTACATCGACGAGGCGCCCGCGGGCCGGGAGCCCTTCTTCGCCTACCTGGCCCTGCAGGCGGTGCACATCCCGGTCCAGGCGCCCGCCCGCTTCGCCGACGGCTACCGCGGCCGGTTCGACGGCGGCTGGGAGGCGCTCCGGGAGGCGCGGGCCGGAAGGGCCCGGCAGCTCGGCCTCCTGCCCGAGGGCGCAGCCGTCGACGGCTTTTCTCCGGACGCCCGGGACTGGGACGCCCTGCCGGCGGACGAGCGCCGGATCTCCGCACGCTCCATGGAGGTCTACGCCGGGATGATCGAGGCGGCGGACGCCGCCATCGGGCGGCTGATGCAGCGCCTGGAGGCCCGGGGCGAGCTGGACAACACCCTGTTCGTCGTGACATCCGACCACGGCCCCGAGCCCAGCGACCCGGTCCACCAGACGGGCATGGGGCTGTGGATGCGGACCCACGGCTACAGCTGGAGGCTTGAAGGCCTGGGCGGTCCTGGCAGCCTGAACTACATCGGGCGGGAGTGGGCCGAGGCCCTGGCTGCGCCAGGGCGACGCTACAAGTTCTATGTCTCAGAGGGCGGGATCCGCGCACCCCTCATCGTCTCCGGACCTGGGGTGGCGCCCGGCAGGCGCATTGACGGCCTGACCTTCGTGACCGACGTCACCCCGACCCTGGCGGAGTTTGGGGGTGCCCGTGCGACTGCGGAGGCGCCGGCCATGGACGGGGTCAGCCTGCGGGCGGTCCTGCAGGGCGAGCCGGGACCGGTCCGAGGTGCGGACAGCCCGCTGGGCGTCGAGGTGTCCGGCAACGCCGCCCTCTACCGGGGCGACTACAAGATCGTCCGCGACATGGCGCCCCTGGGCGATGGCCGCTGGCGGCTCTACGACGTGGCCCGCGATCCGGGTGAGACCCGCGACCTGTCGGGCGCCGAGCCCGAGAGGCTCAAGGCCATGCTGGCCGATTACGCCGCCTACGAGGCGCGGGTCGGGGTGGCGCCCCTACCCCCGGGCTATTCGACCCAGAAGCAATTGGCCGCCAACGCCATGGCCCGGCAGATGCCCCTCCTGGCCTCGGCGGCGGTGGTCCTGGCCCTTCTGCTCGGCGGTGGCGGGTTCCTCGCCTGGCGCTGGAGCCGCCGGCGCGGCGGGCGGGCGTGAGCGACGGGACCTGGGAGCTTCATGGCCTGAAGCTCTCCTACTTTACGGGAAAGCTGGAGGCCTGGCTCCGCGTCCGGGGGCTGCCCTTCCGGTTCGTCGAGATGGATATGGCCGGCTTCCGCGCCTGCGCACGGGCCACGGGTGTCGCGCAGATGCCGGCCCTGCGCTCGCCGGACGGGACCTGGCTGACCGACACCACCGCCATCCTGCGCCGGCTGGAGGCCGAGGCGCCCGGCCCGGCCCTGCAACCGGCGGACCCCCTCGCCGCCTTCCTCAGCCTGTTCCTGGAAGACGCCTTCGACGAATGGCTTTGGCGGCCGGCCCTCTACTACCGCTGGGCCTTCGCCGATGACGCGCAGCTGATGAGCCGCGGCATCGCCGCCACCCTGATGCGGGACCTTCCTCTTCCCCTGGCCCTGAAGGCGGCCGTCGTGCGCCGCCGCCAGCAGACGGTCTACTTGCGCCAGGACGGGGTCACCCGGACGACGGCTCCCTCGGTGGCGGGACTCTACCTCGAGGTGCTGGACACCCTTGAGCCCCTCCTCGCCCGGCGGCCCTTCCTTTTCGGGAGCCGTCCGGTGGCGGCCGATTTCGGCCTCTTCGGGCCCATGTTCAGGCATTTCGCCAGCGATCCCACGCCTTCGGACCTCATGCGCGAGCGGGCGCCGTCTGTCCTGGCCTGGACCGCCCGGCTCTGGAACACCCGCCCGGAGGGGATCGCCGCAGCCCCCCTGCCGGAGACCGCGCCCGCCGACCTCGATCCCCTGCTGCGGCTGGCGGTGCGCGATCACCTTGCGGAAATGGACGCCAACGCCCGGGCGGCGGCCCGGGGCCTGAAGTTCGTCCGCTTCCAGCGCGGGGGCGTGGACTGGCGCCTGCCCGTCTCGCCCTACCGGGTGCAGTGCCTGGCGGACCTCCAGGCCGCCTTCGCCGCCCTCGGGACCACGGAGCGCGCAGGGGTGCTGGAGCGCCTGGGACCCGGGGCAGAGGTCCTCGCGCGGCCTGTCCAGCCGGCGCCCCTCCCGGGCGGGCGGATCCGCAACCGGCTCTGGACCTGAGGCCGGCCGGACCCGGGACGGGCTTGCAACCGCGGCGGTCCCGGGACAAGACCGGGCTCCGGAAACCAGTCGGGAGGCGGCGAGATGACCCCGGGCGATCCCTCGGGCGGGACAGGACCCATCCCCCGCCCCGTCCTGGCCTGGGGCCTGGCGGGCCTCATCCCCTTCCTGGCCCTGCCCTTCCTGGCCCTGGCCGTCCCGGACCTGTCCGGATGGAACGACCGGGCCCTGGGCCTTTACGCGGCGGTGATCCTGTCCTTCCTGGGCGGCGCGCGCTGGGGGCGGGCGGTGGCGGAGGCCGCACCGGACCCGCGGGCCGTCGCCTTCAGCATGGCGCCCAGCGTCGCAGCCTGGGGACTGGTCCTCCTGCCGCCGGAACGGTCCGGCCTCCAGCTTGCGGGCCTCGCCGCCGCCCTTGTCCTGCACCTGGCCTGGGACCTGCGCTCTCCCGGGCTTCCGGCCTGGTACCCGCGACTCCGGCTGATCCTGACCGCCGGCGCCGTCGCAGGCCTTGCGGCGGGCGCCCTGGGCTGAGGTCGGCGAGCCGCCTTTGCGGCTGCGAATGGAAGCCTTCCAAGGACAGCCCATCTCTCGTTATGGTGAGAGGGTGTCCCGGGTCCCGGGCCCTTCACCAAGGCGGAGCCTCCATGACCAACCCCCTGAACCCTCTGCTCGACAGGCTCAGCCGGCCGATGGACATCACCGGGCGGGTCCTGCTCGGGCTCTACTTCGTGGTTCCCGGCCTGATGAAGCTGACGGGGTTCGCCGGCACGCTGGCCTACATGAAGCTCCACGGGGTGCCGTTCGCCCTGCCGCTGCTGCTGCTGACCATTCCCCTGCAGGTCGGCGGCGGGCTGGCGCTGATGGCGAACTGGAACGCCCGCACCGCCGCCTTCCTGCTGGCCGGGCTGACCCTGCTGATCAACGTCTTCATGCACGACTTCTGGAACGACTATCCCGGCGGCGACCCGCAGCACGAGATGCAGAACTTCATCAAGAACCTGGGCATCTTCGCCGGACTGCTGCTCCTCGCCGCCCGGAGGCCTGCGGCCGGCGTCCGCTAGATCGAGGGATCGATCACCACCCGGCCGCGGACCTTGCCGTCGAGGATCTCGCCGGCCAGGCGCGGCAGGTCGGACAGGCCGGCCACCTCGGTCATCGCATCCAGCCGGCCCAGGTCCAGGTCGGTTCCCAGCCGCCGCCAGGCCTCGATCCGGTCCGGCATGGGCCTCATGACGCTGTCCACCCCGGCGAGGACGACGCTGCGCAGGATGAAGGGCGCCACGGACCCGGGCAGGTCCATGCCCTGGGCGAGGCCGCAGGCCGCAACCGCGCCGCCGTAGCGGGTCTGGGAGAGGGCGTTGGCCAGGGTGTGGCTGCCCACGGAGTCCACCACGCCGGCCCAGCGTTCCTTGCCGACCGGACGGGCGGGACCGGAGAACTCGGCGGCGTCGATCACCTCGGCGGCGCCCAGGCCCAGCAGGTAGTCGCCCTCAGACTCCGCCCTGCGGGAGGAGGCCACGACCCGGTGGCCGAGGGCCGAGAGGAGGGCGATGGACACGCTGCCCACCCCGCCAGCGGCGCCGGTGACCAGGATGTCCCCGGACCCCGGGGTCACGCCCTGGCGCTCCAGGGCCATGACGCAGAGCATGGCCGTGTAGCCGGCCGTGCCGATGGCCATGGCCCGGGCGGTGGACAGGCTGTCGGGCAGCCTGACCAGCCAGTCGCCCCTGACCCGCGCCCGCTGGGCGTAGCCGCCATGCCAGGTCTCACCCACACCCCAGCCGTTCAGCACCACCCGGTCGCCGGCGGCGAAGCCCGGATGGGCCGAAGTCTCCACCACCCCGGCGAAGTCGATGCCCGGGATGATCGGGAAGGTCCTCAGGATGGGCGAGCGGCCGGTCAGGGCCAGGCCATCCTTGAAATTGATCGTCGAGGCCTCGACCCGCACGGTGACATCGGCCTCCATCAGGTCGGCGTCGGTCAGGGTCTCCAGCCGGGTCTCGATCCCGGTGTCGGTCTTGTGGGCGCGCAGGGCGCGGAAGGTGTCGGGCACGGTCGGCCTCCGTCGACGATCGGGTTGGGGTTCGGGCTGAAGGGACTTCTACAGGCCCGGCGGCGCGCCGCAAGCAGACCTCAGGCGTCCTTCAGGGCGAAGTCGAGCAGGGGATTGATGGCCGGCCAGACCACCCCGGTGTGGGTCTCGCCCTCGAAGACCCTGGACGAGAAGCGCCAGCCGGGAGGTCCCGCCAGGGCGCCGAGCCGGGCGGACAGCTCGACCGCATTGTCGACCATCCGCGCCGGCGAGCCCTCAGGCTGCTCCAGCGAGCCGACGCCGACGAAGAGCCGGGGAGGCCGGGCCAGGCCCTCGAGGACGGCGGCGAACCCCGCCTCGCCCTTCAGGACGAACCGGTCGTCCCACCAGATGGACGGGCTGAGGGAGAGCCAGGCCGAAAAGGCGTCGGGCCGCCGGAACAGGCTGTAGAGGACGAAGAGGCCGCCGAGCGAATGGCCGAAGAGCGACTCCCGGGCTGGGTCGACCGGCAGGACCCCGGCGACCCGGGGCCGCACCTCCCGGGTCAGGATCTCGAGGAAGTCGTCGGCCCCGGCATAGCGGATCTCGCCCGAGGCAAAGGTGTGGTTGGCCTTCTCGGCCTCATCCGGCTCGGTCGGCGTGAGGTCGAGGAACCTGCGGCCCAGGGCGCCGGCGAAGTCCTCGCCCGGATACCCCACCCCCACCACCACTGTGTGCGGCAGCTCCAGGCCAGCAGCGGCGCGCAGCCGGGCGGCGTCGGCGAAGGAGCCGAAATAGCCGTCGCCGTCGAGGACGTAGAGGACGGGATATCCGCCCTCGGGCGGGGGCCCATAGGGCGTGGCGATGCGCAGGCGATAGGCCCGGCCATTGACCGACGACGTGAAGTCCTGCTCTCGGGCAAGGGGGTAGGTGGCGGCTTTCACGGCGGGATCTCCCGACTCAGGGGGCGTAGCTGGACCGGCCCTGGACGCCCCAGTGGCCGTCCTGGAGGGTCACGATGTAGATCGAGTCAAAGGCGCTGATCAGGCTCCCGTCGGGCCGGAACCGGGCGAAGCGGGTGTCGAACTGCACCTTGTCGGGGCCGGCGTGGATGACCTCCCGGCGGAGCCAGGCGGACCGGCCCCACTCCGAAAGGGCGACGCCGGCGTACATGGCGTCCGTCACCTGCTCCGGAGCCAGGACGTTCACCTGGCCCGAGGCGAACCGGACATGGGGGAAGTTGAAGCTGGCCCGCACGCCTGCGGCGTCCCGGGCGTTCCAGGCCGCCATGAAGGCGTCCAGCACATCCTGGGCGGCCTCGACCTGGTCCGCGAAGGCGGCGTGCGCCGGTCGAACGGGCGGTCGCACGGCCGATGGGTCTGTCATGGCGGCGTCCTCCCCGAAGCCCTGCGCCTAGGGAAGTCCAGCCGGCGGCGGGGCGCAAGCCCCTCAGAACACCTTGCGGAAGCTCACCTCGAGCACGCGGCCGACAGGGTCGAGCACGGCGGGGTGATAGCCGGAAGGCTGGCCGCCGGCGGCGTCGCGGACCTCGAGGCGGGCGTCGAAGACATTGTCCACCGCCAGGGTCAGCCGGGCGCCCTTTAGGAAGGGCCAGCGCCGGACCAAATCCGGAGTCCCGGTGAAGGTCTCGAAGACCCGGATGTCGAAGGTGGCGAGGTCCGAGAAGGTCAGGTCGCTCTCCGGCGTCTCGCCGCGGACCTCCGTGCCGCTCTTCCAGGTCCCCGAGAGGCGGAAGCCCCGCCCGTCGCGGAACAGGCCGGCCTGAAGGTCAAGGGCATGGGCCGGGGTCCCGCCGCGCGCCCCCGCCGCCGAACCGTCGAGCAGGTCGAAGACCGGGCCTCCGGAGCGCACGAGGATCCGGTCGGTCAGAACGGCCGTGTGGTAGAGCGAAAGCTGGAATCCGTTGCGGGCGCCGGGCGGACCCATGCCGGGCCCC
>CAIMLY010000238.1 GCA_903842425.1 uncultured Alphaproteobacteria bacterium
AAGCCCTACGTCATCCCCGAGATCCCGGCCCTCGACCTGACCCAGGTCGTGGCGGGCAAGGGCGATGCAAAGAACGGCTTCGCGCTCTACCACGAGAACTGCCAGGTCTGTCATGGACCCAGCGTCTCGGGGACCTACCTGCCCGACCTGCGCAAGTCGCAGATGCTGCTCACCGCGGACAGCTTCAAGTCGGTCATGCTGGACGGCGCCCTGGCCAGCCGCGGCATGGCGAGCTTCTCGCGGTTCCTGAACGCCAAGGAGGTGGAGGACCTGCGCGCCTACATCCTCACCGAGTCGAAGAAGTCCCAGACCCGCACGGCGGCCGGGGCCGCGGCTTCGCCGAAGGGCTGAGCCGCTCTACGGAACGGAATGGGGCGGTCGCCGGTCTGGCGGCCGCCCTTTTTCTTTCCAGGTCCCGGAATCCGGCCTAGGGTCCCCAGGTCCTCGGGGAGCCGCGCCTAGGCGGCTGAGAGGCGGGTGAGCCCGCGACCCGCAGAACCTGATCCGGGTCATGCCGGCGAAGGGAAAGGCGCCTCGAAGACGCTTGCCCGCGCCGGACGCCCGCCCAACCGCGGAGCCAGTCGATGAACGCCCAGACCCCTGCAAAAGCCGCCGTCGCCACGGGTTCCATCCCGGGCTCCCGCAAGGTCTACGAGGCCGGGAAGGTCTGGCCGGACATCCGCGTTCCGTTCCGCGAAGTGGCCGTGCACCCCTCCGCCAACGAGCCGCCGGTGACCCTCTACGACCCCTCCGGCCCTTACACCGACCCGTCGGCAGGTATCGACATCGCCCGCGGCCTGGCCAGGACCCGGGAGCCCTGGGTGGTCTCGCGCGGGGACGTCGAGATCGTCGAGACGCCCCGGCAGGTCCGGCCGGAGGACAATGGCGGGGCCTCGGGCGCCCTGCTGGCGCCCGCCTTCGAGGCGCCCAGGAGGATCTACCGGGCCCGTGGCGGCGCGGCGGTCACGCAGCTGGACTACGCCCGCCGCGGGATCATCACTCCCGAGATGGAGTTTGTCGCCATCCGTGAGAACCTGCGCCGGCAGGCCTCCGACCCGGCCCTGCGCGACGGCGAGGACTTTGGCGCCTCCATCCCCGATTTCGTCACGCCCGAGTTCGTCCGGGACGAGGTTGCGAGAGGCCGGGCCATCATCCCCGCCAACATCAACCACACCGAGCTCGAGCCGATGGCGATCGGCCGCAACTTCCTGGTGAAGATCAACGCCAACATCGGCAACTCCGCCGTCCTCTCCACCGTCGCCGACGAGGTCGACAAGATGGTCTGGGCGATCCGCTGGGGCGCCGACACGGTGATGGACCTGTCCACCGGCCGCAACATCCACAACATCCGCGACTGGATCGTCCGCAACAGCCCCGTCCCGATCGGCACCGTGCCCATCTACCAGGCCCTGGAGAAGGTCGGGGGCGTCGCCGAGGACCTGAACTGGGAGGTCTTCCGCGATACCCTGATCGAGCAGGCGGAGCAGGGGGTGGACTACTTCACCATCCACGCCGGGGTCCGGCTGGCCTACATCCCCCTGACGGCGAAGCGGGTCACCGGCATCGTCTCCCGGGGCGGGTCCATCCTGGCCAAGTGGTGCCTGGCCCATCATCGCGAGAACTTCCTCTACGAGCACTTCGTGGACATATGCGAGATCATGCGGGCCT
>CAIMLY010000239.1 GCA_903842425.1 uncultured Alphaproteobacteria bacterium
CCGTAGAGCGGGCGCGCGCGGCCAGTCCGGGCAGGCGGCCGGCCAGGCTTCGGACGAGGGCTTTCAGGGGGCTGTCAGTCACGCCGGTCTCCGGGGGCCAGACCTAGAACCCTTCGGCGGCGACGGGAAGGGGTCGCCGGACGGCGCGAGGCGGCTGTAGAAGGGGACATGGCCTCCGCCCCGCCCCCGCACCGCCCCCGAGGACCCACCGAGGTCCTGCGCCGGCTGGCGTCCCGGGCGCTGGGCGCCGTACGGGCGGTCCCGGCCCTGCACCGGCCGGTGCACGCTCTCGCCGAACGGATCGCCCGTCACCCGGCGGGGGCCCGGCTGATCCGCAGCATACTGGAGCCTTACGCCCTGGACCCGGCGGCCTATGCCCGCTGGATCGCCCGCTGCGACACGCTGACGGAGGCGGACCTGGCGGCGGCGCGGGACCTGGCCGGGCGGCTGGAGGCGAAAGGTCCGCTGATCTCGGTGGTCATCCCGGTCTTCGACCCGGACCTTGCGCACCTGGCCGCCGCCATCGCCTCGGTGCAGGCCCAGGTCTGGCCGAAGTGGGAACTGTGCATCGCGGACGACGCCTCTCCCGGCGGGACGGCCTGGGCGCAGCTGGAGGCGGCCGCAGCCGCGGACCCGCGCATCCGCATCGTCCGGCGGGAGACCAACGGCCACATCAGCGCAGCGACCAACTCGGCCCTGGCCCTGGCGACGGGGGACTTCGTCGCCTTCATGGACCAGGACGACCTGATCCCGCCCCATGCCCTGCTGGAGGCGGCGGCGGAACTGGTGCGCCATCCGGAAACGGACCTGGTCTACACGGACGAGGACAAGATCGATGGGCGCGGGCGGCGGGTGGAGCCGCACTTCAAGACCGCCTGGGACCCCGAGCTGATGCTGTCTCAGAACATGGCCAGCCACCTGACGGTGATCCGCCGCAGCCGGGTGGTCGAGGCGGGCGGGCTTCGCGAGGGGCTTGAGGGCGCCCAGGACTGGGACCTCGTCCTGCGGGTCGCCCGGGCGGCGGGGCCGGGCCGGATCCGGCATGTCCCCGCGGTGCTCTACCACTGGCGCCAGGCGGGCCGGGCCTCCTTCTCCGAGACGGCCATGGCGCGCTGCCGGGCGGCGGCGGAGCGGGCCGTGAACGACCACCTGGCGGCGACCGGACAGGCCGCGAGGGCCCGGGCGGCGGCGAGCGGCCCGGCCTGGCTGGAGATCGATCGGGACCTGCCGGTCCCCGCCCCGAAGGTCTCGGTCATCGTGCCGACCCGGGACCGGGCGGACCTGCTGGAGGCCTGCGCGGAGGGGGTGCTGTCGCGGACCGACTGGCCGGACCTGGAGCTTCTGGTCGTGGACAACGACAGCGCCGAACCGGCGACCCGGGCCCTGTTCGACCGGCTGTCGAGGGACCCGCGGGTGCGCATCCTGCCGGCGCCGGGGCCCTTCAACTATTCGGCCATCAACAACGGCGCCGTGCGGGCGGCGACGGGCGACCTGCTGGTCTTCCTGAACAATGACGTGGAAGTGCAGGGCGCCGGCTGGCTGAAGGCCCTGGCGGCCCAGGCCCTGCGGCCGGAGGTGGGCGCGGCGGGGGCCATGCTGCGCTTCCCGGACGGGCGAGTGCAGCACGCGGGCGTGGCCCTCGGCATAGGGGCGGCGGGCGTGGCGGGCGCCCTGGGCGTTGGCGCGGGGCCCCGGGACCCGGGACCTTCCAACCGCCTGCGGACGGCGCGGTGCGTCTCGGCGGCGACGGCGGCCTGCCTCGCCGTGCGGCGGGAGGTGTTCGACGCGTCGGGGGGCTTCGACGCGGACAACCTGCCGGTGGCCTTCAACGACATCGACCTGTGCCTGAGGATCGGGGCCCTGGGCCTGCAGGTGATCTGGACCCCGCAGGCGGACCTGGTCCACCGGGAGTCGGCCTCGCGCGGGTCGGACCTGGAGGCGCGCCACGCGGAACGCTTCGCCCGGGAAGCCGCCTGGATGCGCCAGCGCTGGGGCGGGACCCTGGACGCCGATCCCTTCTACGGCCTGAACCTGGACCTGTCGGGAGGCGACTGGCGGCCAGCGGACCCGCTGCGCCGGCCCCGATCCTGGACCTTGCCGCCGGAGACCTGGGAGGCCATGGTCCCGGGGCCCCGTGAGGAAGAGACACCCTGATGCGCACCCCGAAGACGAGATGGACGACCCTGGCCCTCGGCCTCCTGGCGGCGGGCGCGACCGCCCTTCCCGCCATGGCGGCCCCGCGGAAGGATGAGGGCCTCTGGAAGGCCGCGGAGGCGGTCCGCCCCGAGCAGCTGAAGCTGCTGGAGACCCTGGTCAACATCGACTCCGGCACCGGCGACGTCGAGGGGGGCAAGCGGGTGCTGGACATCCTGGCGCCGCGGCTGGAGGCCCTGGGCGCCAAGGTCGAGCGCGTCCCCGCCGAGATCCCCGGCCTGCCGGACAACCTCGTCGCCACCCTGAAGGGGAAGGGGAAGGCGAAGATCCTGATGATCGGCCACATCGACACCGTGTTCGAGCCCGGTACGGCGGCGAAGTGGCCCTATTCCGTCTCAGGCGACCGGGCCACCGGGCCGGGCGTCGGCGACGAGAAGGGCGGGGTCATCCAGGCCGTCATCGCCATGGAGATCCTGACCGCGCGGGGCTTCCGCAACTACGACACCCTGACCCTGCTGCTGGAGACCAGCGAGGAGCGCGGTTCCCCCGGGACCCGGGCCCTGATCGACCGACTGGTGAAGAGCCACGAGGTGGAGCTGAACCTCGAGCCCGGCGACGCCCCGGACAAGGTCACCGTCTGGCGCAAGGGCAGTTCGACCTTCAACATCGACGTGAAGGGCCGGCCGGCCCACGCCGGGGTCGCCCCCCAGGACGGCCGCAACGCCGCCACCGAACTGGTCCACCAGCTTGCGACGGTGGACGGCCTGCCGAAGTCGGGGGACGGGCTGACCGCCAACCTGACCATCATCCAGGCCGGCAGCCGCTACAACATCATCCCCGAGAACGCCCGGGCCCAGGTCAACGTGCGCATCCGCGACAAGGCCGACCTGGAACGGGTGCAGGCGACTCTCGAGGAAAGCGCCCGCAACACCCGGGTGCCCGACACCAAGGTCACGGTGAGCCGGGAGAACTCCTTCCCGCCCCTGCCGGACAATCCTCACACGGACGCCCTGGCGGCGCGGGCCCAGGCGATCTACGCCGAACTGGGCCGGGAGCTGGGGACGGGCGGCAACGGGGGGGCCTCGGAATCGGCCCTTGCGCATGAGGCGGGCACGCCCGCCCTCGATGGCCTGGGGCCAGTGGGCGGAAGCTTCCACACCGACAAGGAGTGGATCGACCTGAGGACGGTCACGCCGCGGCTCTACCTGCTGATGCGGATGATCCAGGACGTCGCCGCCCGACCGCCGAAGACCTTCAGGCCCGCGGGCTGACCGAAGATCCGTAGCGCAGCCGGCCCAGGCCCTCGACCAGGCGCCGGAGCGGCTCGCCGGGCTTCTGCTTCGCCTTCCAGGCCTCGAAGGCCATGACGTTGGCGAGGCGCGCGTCGACGAAGGCCTCGGCCTCGGCCTCGCCCTGCTGCAGGCGTACGGCCAGGGCGGATACGAGGATGCCCGCCAGGATGGCGCGCTTGGAATAGTGGTTCTCGTCGGCCGCCACGTCGCCAGCCCAGCGCCAGAGGACATCGGCGCTATCCCAGGCCAGGGACAGGCCCTGGGGGACGTGGGGCGGGAGGGCCAGCCAGCCGGAGCACCGCCGCACGGCGGGGGCGTCGGCGGCGGCCGCCGCCAGCCGGGCGAGCACCGCGACGCGGATACGCTGGCGGATCTTCAGGGCGCCGGGATCCGGCAGGGACGCCAGGGCGGCGGCGTCATGCCGGCGAGAGAGCAGGGCGGCGAGGTCGGCCGGGCCGTGCGGGAGGATCAGCTCGGTCTCGCCGGGGGTGAAGCCCGCGTCCGCACCGGCCGCCGCGGCCAGGGCCCGGGTCCAGCCGAGGGCCGGCGCGCGGGCCAGGGCGGCGTCGAGGACGGCCTGTTCCGCGCGCCGCAGCCAGGCCTCGGGGTCTTCCTGAATGTCCATCCGACCCATATAGGACCGATCCGGGCGCGTGTCCGCCGTGGACAGGACTTTTCCGGTCTGCTATTGCCCGCGGCCTGCCCGGACGGGAGACCGTCGGGAACGAAAGGCTATTGTCCGTTCGCCGCTGAGCCCTCCCCGGAGGCGACGCCGAGCGGGAACGGGTGACAGGAGAGAGACCTCTGGTTCAGATTTTCGTCCGCGACAACAACGTCGACCAGGCCCTGAAGGCGCTGAAGAAGAAGATGCAGCGCGAGGGCTCGTTCCGCGAGATGAAGCGTCACGTGCACTACGAGAAGCCCTCGGAGAAGCGCGCGCGCCAGCAGGCCGAGGCCGTGCGCCGCGCCCGCAAGCTGGCCCGCAAGCGCGCCCAGCGCGAAGGCCTGATCGCCGCGCCGAAGAAGCCCGCCCGCTGACCGCGGTTCCGGGCCCCGGTCCCCGGACCGGGTGTTTTCGAAGCAGACTGAAGGGCCGTGCGCTTGCCGCACGGCCTTTTCGCCATCTGGAACCCGGTTTGGGTGGTGATCGCTGGAGATTCCCCGTCCCGGCGCCTATCTTGGACCTGGACCGGCTTTCAACCCTTCGGATCGGACGCCAATGAACCTTCGCAACCTGGGCATCTGGGCCGCCATCATCGTCGCCCTGGCGGGCATGTACGCCCTGATGAACCCGAGCCAGCGCACCGCCACCGTCAACGAGCTCAGCTATTCCCAGCTGCTCGCCAAGATCGACAGCGGCGGCGTCAAGTCGGTCGAGATGGCCGGCCCGAAGATCGTCGTGAAGGACAGCGCGGGGAAGACCTTCGCCTCCACCACGCCGAACAACCAGGAGGACCTGGTCAAGCGGCTTGAGGCCCGGAACGTCGACATCAAGGTCAAGCCGCCGGGCGGCATGAGCGCCGGCACCATCCTGCTGCAGCTGCTGCCGATCATCATCATGGTCGGCATCTGGATCTTCTTCATGCGCCAGATGCAGGGCGGGGCGCGGGGCGCCATGGGCTTTGGCAAGTCCAAGGCCAAGATGCTGACCGAGAACCGCAACCGCGTGACCTTCGAGGACGTGGCCGGCGTGGACGAGGCCAAGGAAGAACTGTCCGAGATCGTCGACTTCCTGAAGGACCCCCAGAAATTCCAGCGCCTGGGCGGCAAGATCCCCAAGGGCGCCCTGATGGTCGGGCCCCCCGGCACTGGCAAGACCCTGCTGGGCCGGGCCGTGGCCGGCGAGGCGGGCGTGCCCTTCTTCTACATTTCCGGCTCGGACTTCGTGGAGATGTTCGTCGGCGTCGGCGCCAGCCGGGTGCGCGACATGTTCGAGCAGGCCAAGAAGAACAGCCCCTGCATCATCTTCATCGATGAGATCGACGCGGTCGGCCGTCATCGCGGCGCGGGCCTGGGCGGCGGCAATGACGAGCGCGAGCAGACCCTGAACCAGCTGCTGGTCGAGATGGACGGCTTCGACCCGTCCGACGCCATCATCGTCATCGCCTCGACCAACCGGCCGGACGTGCTGGACCCGGCCCTGCTGCGGCCCGGCCGCTTCGACCGGCAGGTCGTGGTCGGCAACCCGGACGTGAACGGCCGCGAGCGCATCCTGCGGGTGCACATGCGCAACGTGCCTCTGGCCGCGGACGTGGACATTCGCACCATCGCCCGCGGCACCCCTGGCTTCTCCGGGGCGGACCTGGCCAACCTGGTCAACGAGGCCGCCCTGATGGCCGCGCGGAAGAACCGCAAGATGGTCACCCAGCGCGACTTCGAGGACGCCAAGGACCGGGTCATGATGGGCGCCGAGCGCCGGTCCATGGCCATGACCGACGACGAGAAGCGGCTGACCGCCTACCACGAGGGCGGCCACGCCCTGGTGGCGCTGAGCGTGCCGGCCTCGGACCCCGTCCACAAGGCCACCATCATCCCGCGGGGCCGCGCCCTGGGCATGGTCATGCAGCTGCCCGAGCGCGACCAGCTGTCGATGAGTTTCCAGCAGATGACCTCGCGCCTTACCATCCTGATGGGCGGGCGCCTGGCCGAGGAGATCATCTTTGGCCGCGAGAAGATCACCTCAGGCGCCTCCTCGGACATCGACCAGGCCACGCGCCTGGCCCGGGCCATGGTCACCAAGTGGGGCTTCTCGGACCGGCTGGGCGTGGTCTCCTACGGCGAGAACCAGGACGAGGTCTTCCTCGGACACTCTGTCTCGCGGACCCAGAACGTCTCGGAGGAGACCGCCCGGATCATCGACGAGGAGGTCAAGCGCCTCGTCCAGGGCGGCTACGACGAGGCCAAGCGGATCCTGACAGAGCGGATCGAGGACCTGCACACCCTGGCCAAGGCCCTGCTCGAGTTCGAGACCCTGACCGGAGACGAGATCACCAACGCCCTGAAGGGGGTCATGCCCCGGCGGG
Organism: uncultured Alphaproteobacteria bacterium; assembly: GCA_903842425.1. Taxonomy (GTDB): domain Bacteria; phylum Pseudomonadota; class Alphaproteobacteria; order Caulobacterales; family Caulobacteraceae; genus Phenylobacterium. Next base: position 6,470 of record CAIMLY010000239.1, read on the forward strand.
ACGACGCGGGCGACCCCGGCCCGGCCCTGCCCGCCGTCTCGGTGCCCCTGACCCCGACCGCGGCCCGGCCCCAGCCGGCGTGACCGCCGCGCCGGTCGCCGGACGCCGCCCCCGGGTCATGGGGGTGGTGAACGTCACGCCCGACAGTTTCTCGGACGGCGGTCGGCTGGCAAGCGTCGAGGCGGCCCTGGCCCACGCCCTGGCCCTGGACGCCGCCGGCGCCGACATCCTCGACGTCGGCGGGGAGTCCACCCGCCCGGGCGCCGAACCCGTCAGCGCCTCCGCAGAAATCGACCGCACCCTGCCCCTCATCACCGCCCTGCGACCCCTCACCCGCCGCAGGCTGTCCATCGACACCTGCAAGCCCGAGGTGGCGAAGGCCGCGGTGACCGCCGGGGCCGACATCTGGAACGACGTCACCGCCCTGGCCGCCCCGGGGGCGCCGGACCTCGCGGCCCGGCTGGGCTGCGACGTGGTGCTGATGCACATGCAGGGCGAACCGCGCACCATGCAGGCCGCGCCCCGCTACGACGACGTGCTGGCCGAGGTCGCCGCCTTCCTGGAGGCCCGGGCCGCGGTCGCCCTTGCGGCCGGCGTGGCGCGCGAACGGATCTGGCTCGACCCCGGCATCGGCTTCGGCAAGACCCTGGAGCACAACCTGGCCCTGCTGGCGGGCCTGCCCGCCCTGGTCGCCCTGGGCTATCCCATCCTCCTGGGCGCCAGCCGCAAGCGCTTCATCGCCGCCATCGGCCCCGGGGGCCGGGACCCCGGCGACCGGCTGGGCGGATCCGTGGCGGCGGCCCTGGCCGGGGCCCGCGCGGGCGTGGCGGCGGTGCGCGTCCACGACGTGGCCGAGACGGTCCAGGCCCTGGAGGTCCAGGCCGCCATCCTCGCTGCCGAAGGAGTCAGCCCCGCCCGATGAAGGGCATGGCCGTGGCCATGACGGTCATGAACTGGACATTGGCCTCGAGGGGCAGGCCGGCCATGTAGGCCACCGCCTCGCCGACGGCGGCGACGTCCATGGTGGGCTCAGGCGCCACGCTCCCGTCGGCCTGCGGGACACCCCTAGACATCCGGGCCGTCATCTCGGTGGCGGCGTTGCCGATGTCGATCTGGCCGCAGGCGATATTGTAGGCGCGGCCGTCCAGGCTGGCCTGGCGTGTCAGGCCGGTCATGGCGTGCTTGGTGGCGGTGTAGGCGACCGAGCGGGGCCGGGGGACCTGGGCCGAGATGGAGCCGTTGTTCAGGATCCGGCCGCCCTGCGGGGACTGGGCCTTCATGCAGCGGAAGGCGGCCTGAAGACAGAGGAAGGCCCCGGTCAGGTTGACATCCACCACCCGCCGCCAGTCGTCGAGGGAAAGGTCCTCAAGGGGGACGGGCGGCGCGCCGGTCCCGGCGTTGTTGAACAGAAGGTCCACCCGGCCAAAGCGCTCCACGGCCGCCTCGAAGAGGGCCTCGACCTGATCGCGGTCGGATACGTCCGCCGGATGGACGAGGAGGCGCGAGGGATCGGGACCAAGTTCCCGGGTCTCGGCCAGGGCGTCTGCACGCCGCCCTGCCAGCACGACGGACCAGCCCCGGGCGGCGAGGGCCAGGGCGGCGGCGCGGCCAATGCCCGAGCCAGCGCCGGTGACGATGGCGACGCCGGGCGTCGAGGCGGACGGAGGGGTGGGAGAGGCGCTCATCCCCTGACCCTATCCCTCCCGAGGAGGCCCGTGCAATTCCCGGCGGGGCGGGTTAGGAGGTCAGCATGGTCACAGCGCTGGGAAGAGTCCTGATCATCGCCGGCTCCGATTCCGGGGGCGGGGCCGGCCTGCAGGCTGACCTGAAGACGGTCACCGCCCTCGGCGGCTACGCAGCGACGGCGGTCACCGCCGTCACCGTGCAGAACACCCTGGGCGTGACCGGCGTCCTGCCTGTGCCCGCCGACATGGTCACGGCCCAGGCCCGGGCCGTCCTGGACGACATCGGGGCCGACGCCCTGAAGACCGGCATGCTGGGCGACGTCGCCATGGTGGAGACGGTGGCGGCCATCCTGGACTCCGCGCCGGGGATCCCCGCCGTGGTGGATCCGGTCATGACCGCCAAGGGCGGCGCAGCCCTGCTGGCCGCCGAGGCCATGGGCGCCGTCCGCAGCCTGATGATCCCCCGGGCCTGGCTGCTGACGCCCAACGCCCCCGAGGCCGAATCCCTGACCGGCCTGCCGGTGAGGACCCCCGACGACCAGAGGCGGGCGGGCGAGGCCCTGCTGGCCCTGGGCGCCCGGGCGGTGCTGATGAAGGGCGGCCACCTGGAGGGCGGCCGGGTGGTGGACCTGCTCATCACGCCGTCCGGGGAAACCCTGTTCGAAGCCGGCCGGATCGACACCCGCCACACCCACGGCACGGGCTGCACCCTGGCCTCGGCCTGCGCGGCGGGCCTGGCCCAGGGCTTGACTCTGGAGGCCGCCGTGGCGCGGGCCTGGGCCTATGTCCAGGAAGCCATCGCCCGGGCGCCGGGGTTGGGCGGCGGGCACGGGCCCCTCGACCACGCCTGGCCGCTGCGGGGACGGGCGTGACACGGGCCGGAGAGCTGGAGGCCCTGGTCCGCGACTCCGCCAGCCTGATGCAGGTGCTGCGCGCAGCCCGCGATCTGGACCTGCCGGACTGGCTGGTCTTTTCCGGCGCGGTTTACCAGAAGGTGCTGAACCACCTGACCGGGCGGCCGGACGACTTTGGGCTCAAGGACTACGACCTCGGCTATTTCGACCCCGACACGAGCTGGGAGGCCGAGGACCGGGTGATCCGGCAGGCCGCCGCGACCCTGCCCCAGCCCCTGGACCAGCTGGTGGAGGTGCGCAACCAGGCCCGGGTCCATCTCTGGTTCGAAGGCCGCTTCGGCGAGCCCTACGCCCCCCTGTCCTGTAGCGCCGATGCCCTCGGGCGCTTTGTATCGCCGACCTTCGCCGTCGGGGTTCGGCTCGAGGCCGATGACCGGCTGACCGTTGCGGCGCCCTTCGGCCTGGAGGACCTCTTCACCCTGAGGCTGAGGCCAAACCCGACCCGGCCGCCGGGGGACTTCCGGCGCAAGGTGACCGGCGTCCTCGAGCGCTGGCCGGAGCTCCGGATCCCGGAAGGGGCCTAGGCCTGGGCCGCCCGGTTCCCCGGCGAGAGGTCGGGCGCCGTGGTCACCCGGCCAATGGTCTCGACCAGGCGCTTGATCTCGATCGGCTTGGCCAGGTGCTCGTCCATGCCCGAAGCGAGGTACTCGGCGACCTGGTGGTTCAGGGCGTCGGCGGTCAGGGCGATGATGGGCGTGCGGGGCAGGCCCCGGTTGCGCTCGAGGGCGCGGATGGCCTTGGCCGCCTCCACCCCGCCCATGACCGGCATGTGGATGTCCATCAGGATCAGGTCGAAACGCCCGGTCTTCCAGGCGGCGACCGCCGCGGCCCCGTCCGGCACCACCTCGAGGGCGCAGCCCACGGAGGCCATCACGGCGGTCAGCACCTGCTGGTTGGTGGGGTTGTCCTCGGCGGCCAGGACGCGCAGGGGCGGCCACGCCTCTTCGTCTTCGAAGAGACCGTCATCGACGACCTCAGTGTCCGCGGTCTCCGCCCGGGGAAGGGGGGCGGCGAAGCGGAAGGTGGAGCCCAGCCCCTCGGTGCTGTCGAAGCTGATGCGGCCGCCCATCATGTGGGTCAGCTCCGCCGAGATGGCGAGGCCGAGGCCGGTGCCGCCGAACCGCCGGGTGGCCGAGTTGTCGACCTGGACGAACTTCTCGAAGAGGACGGCGTGCTTCTCGGCCGGGATGCCGACGCCGGTGTCGCGGACGGTCATGACGAGCTGGTCGCCGACCTGGTCCAGGAGGATGCTGATCCCGCCATCGTGGGTGAACTTGACGGCGTTGGAGACGAGGTTGTTGAGGACCTGCCGGAGCCGCCCGGGGTCTCCACGCCAGGACCCGGCCGCGGCCGGGGTGATGCGCATGTCGAAGTCCAGGCCCTTGCCGCTGGCGGTCGGGGCGAACAGGTCCCGGACCGGGCTTAGGGCGGACTCGAGATCAAAGGCCTCGTCGACCAGGGTCATGCGGCCGGCCTCGATCTTGGAGAGGTCGAGGACGTCATTGAGGATGGCCAGCAGAAGGCCGCCCGACTGGCGGACCACGTCGAGACGCTTCCTCTGCTCGGCCGGGAGGTCGCCCATGGACATGATCTCGGCCATGGTCAGGACGCCGTTCAGGGGCGTGCGGATCTCGTGGCTCATGTTGGCCAGGAACTGGGACTTCATGAGGTTGGCGTCGTCAGCCCGCTCTCGGGCGTCCTGGAGCTCGGACATCATGGCCTGCTGCTGGGCCTCGCGGACCGACAGCCGGTGGAGCAGGTGGTTGAACGAGGCGCTGAGGCCCCGGAACAGGCCGTCCCGGGTCTTCAGGAGGATGGGCTCGTAGCTGCCGCTCTCGGACACCGTCTGCATGGCGGCCGACAGTTCCGCCACGGGGGCGATGATCCGGTCGGCCTGGTTCCGGGCCATCACCATGGCCGCGCCGATGCCGGCGAACAGCAGGGCGCCGGCGAGGGCCAGGAGCTGGGGCCCGACATCGGACAGGCCGGCGGCGCGTCCGACGGTGACAATCTCGCCAAAGCGCCGGCCCTGGCGGGTCACCGGCGTGCGGATGACAACCGTGGCGGCCCCGACCTCGACGGTCGAACGGCGGAAGCCGGCGATCCGGTGGCCCTGGGCGTCAAAGTACTCGGCCGACATCAGGACGGGGGAAAGGCCAAGGGATCGGACCGCGGACGTCACCGCCGCGGCGTCACCGGCGGTGACCGC
>CAIMLY010000240.1 GCA_903842425.1 uncultured Alphaproteobacteria bacterium
AGATTACGCTCCCGGTCGTTGAGCTTGGCCGCCCAGTCCTTGAGGTCCTCGCCGAGGGGCACCTCTTCCGGCATCCAGTGGACCTGCTGCTGGCGCTTCCAGAAGTCATAGGCCCAGGGGTAGCGGAAGGGCTTGTAGGCGAAGGAGGGCGTGAGCAGGCCGGGCAGGTCGGACTTGGCGGGCACGGTCAGGCTCTCCTTGGGGACACGGTGGACTTCATCAGCTCGGAGCGCGATCTAGACACGGGTTCGACCCGATATCTAGGGGGTCTCGCATCATCCGACCCAACATGTTGTGAATCGCTTGGGGATGCCCGGCCTATTGGCAGGCCAGGCATTCCTCGTAGTCGGTGCGCCCTGCATCGGCCAGCTCGATGCTGGCCACCGCTTCGGCGCCTGCATGGGCGGCCCGCTGCACGGACTTGGAGCGCAGGTAGTAGAGGGACTTGCAGCCCTGCTCCCACGCCGACCAGTGCAGCATGTGCAGGTCCCACTTGTCCACGTCGCCGGGCAGGAAGATGTTCACCGACTGTGACTGGCAGATGTCCGGGGTGCGGTCGGCCGCCAGTTCCACGACCCAGCGCTGGTCCAGCTCGAAGGCGGTCTTGTAGACGTCCTTCTCGTCCTGGCTCAGGACGTCCAGGTGCTGGACCGAGCCCTCGTTCTCGAGGATCGAGTCCCAGACCGACGGGATGTTCTGTCCCCGGGCCTCCAGCAGGCGCTCGAGGTAGGGATTGCGGACCGCGAAGGTGCCGGACAGGGTCTTGTGGGTGTAGATGTTGGCCGGGATGGGCTCGATGCCGGCGCTGGTCCCACCGCAGATGATCGAGATCGACGCGGTGGGGGCGATGGCCAGCTTGTGCGAGAATCGCTCCATCACGCCGCGCTCGGCGGCGTCGGGGCACGGTCCGCGCTCGGCGGCGAGGACCCGCGAGGCGGCGTCGCACTGGCGGCGCAGGTGCTTGAAGAGCCGCATGTTCCAGGACTTGGCCATGGCGGACTCGAAGGGCACGTTCTGCATCTGCAGGAAGGAGTGGAAACCCATCAGGCCCAGGCCCACGGACCGCTCGCGCCGGGCGGCGTAGATGGCGTTGGCCATGCTGGAGGGCGCCCGGGTGATGAAGTCCTCGAGCACGTTGTCGAGGAAGCGCATGACGTCCTCGATGAAGGTGGGGTGGTCGCGCCACTCCAGGAAGGTCTCGGCGTTCACGGACGACAGGCAGCAGACGGCGGTGCGCTCCTTGCCCAGGTGATCCAGGCCGGTGTGCAGCATGATCTCCGAGCACAGGTTGGACTGGCGCACCGACAGGCCCAGGTCCCGCTGGTGCTGGGGCATGGAGCGGTTCACGGCGTCGGAGAAGATCAGGTAGGGCTCGCCGGTCTGCAGGCGGATCTCGAGGATCTTCTGCCAGAGGCTACGGGCGTCGACGTCGCGAAGGACCTCGCCGGTCTTGGGCGAGCGCAGGCCGAAGGGAGCGCCGTCACGGACGGCCTCCATGAACTCGTCGGTGATCGAGATCCCGTGGTGCAGGTTCAGCGACTTGCGGTTGAAGTCGCCGGACGGCTTGCGGATCTCGAGGAACTCCTCGATCTCCGGGTGGTGGATGTCGAGATAGACCGCCGCCGAGCCCCGGCGCAGGGAACCCTGGCTGATGGCCAGGGTCAGGCTGTCCATGACCCGGATGAAGGGGATGATGCCGCTGGTCTGTCCGGCGCCCTTGACCTTCTCGCCGATCGAGCGGACGCCACCCCAGTAGGTGCCGATGCCGCCGCCGTTCGAGGCGAGGGCGACGTTCTCGTTCCACACCCCCTGGATGCCATCGAGGGAGTCGTTCACGGCGTTGAGGAAGCAGGAGATCGGCAGGCCGCGGTCCGCCCCGCCGTTGGACAGGACGGGCGTAGCCGGCATGAACCACAGGCGCGAGATATAGTCATAGACCCGCTGCGCGTGGTCGGCGTCATCGGCATAGGCCGTGGCCACGCGCGCGAACATGTCCTGGTAGGACTCTCCGGGCAGGAGATACCGGTCCTCGAGGGTGGTCTTTCCGAAATCGGTCAGCAGGGCGTCGCGGGAGCGGTCCACCTGGACCTTGCGCACCAGCTGGAGCTGGGGACGTTCCGCCCTCTCCGCCTCGGCCTGGCTTCCCGCCTCGACCGTAAGCCTGACTGCCTCAACACCGCTCATTCCCTGCACCCGCAATCCTTGGCGGCGGCGCGGAACCAAACCGCACCTGCCGCGTCCTTCATGTCTACATCTAGTGGGCGCCCCGCCCGACTACGCAACATCATGGGGCCATGAGCCTCTTGACTCGTCAACGGGGCGGGCGGGTTGTCCCCGGGAGTTTTTTACTAACAACAGGTTAACCGGGGGCTTGACGCTTGAACATGCAGGAGTTTCGGAAACCGCGAGAGGTCCGATTCACGAGACTGTGAACAGGCGCCGGAGAAGGACGCGGGCAGGCAGGGCCCGGCCGGAAGACGGCTCCAGGCATGGAAAAGGGGCCCGGTCGCAAGACCGGGCCCCCGTATTCCCAGGCGTTTCCGCCTTCGATCGAAATCAGAAGTTGATGTCGATCGTCGAACGGCGGTTCAGGGGTTCCTTCACGCCATCGCCAGTGGCGACCGCGAGCTGGGATTCACCCTTCCAGTCGACCTGCATCAGCTGCTGGCCCACGCCCTGGCCGACCAGGGCGTCGGCGAC
>CAIMLY010000241.1 GCA_903842425.1 uncultured Alphaproteobacteria bacterium
CCAATTCCTCCCCCAAGGGGGAGGTGGACCGCGAAGCGGGCCGGAGGGGGTCTGCTGAGAGGCCTTTAACCCCTCACCACTGCCCTTGTGGCTTCAACAGGGCCACGGGCCGGCCCCGAATCTGTGGAGCGGGTGCTTGCAGCGGAAGGGGAATGTCGCCAGATACCGGGCCCGGCGAACCTGCCGGCGACTGGCGAGGAGACCCGTGCATGTCCCGGTCAACGAAGCCCTTCCCTGCAGCCCCGGGGGCGCTCGCCGCCCTGGCCCTCGCCGCAAGCGCGGCGCCGGCCCTCGCCGACCCGTCCCTGCCGCCGCCGGCCTCCATGCCGCTCCCCAAGGGCGCCCTCGTCCTGGACCTGGGGGTCGCCGCCAAGGTCGCCCCGAGGTACCCGGGATCCGAGGACTTCAGGGTCCGTCCCCGCCCCCTGTTCGGCGTGGAACGACTGACCCTGCCGGGGGTCGGGGTCGTGGCCGACGGCCCGGCCCGCGGCGTCTTCGTCTATCCGGCCTTCCGGGTCGACGGTGAGCGCAAGACCTCGGAGAACCCCGAGCTGGCGGGCATGCGCGACGTGGACTGGGCGATGGGCCTCGGCCTGGGCGCCGGCGTCAACCGCGGCTCCTGGCGCGGCTTCCTGGAGGTGCAGGCGGGCGTCAAGGGCTATACCGGTCTCACCGCCCGCGCGGGAGCCGACCTTCTCTGGGCGCCCTCCCCCCGGACCGTGGTCGGGATCGGCCCGAGGATCGACCTCGCCAGCCGGGACTTTGCCCGGACCTGGTTCGGCGTGACGCCCGCCGAGGCCGCCGCCTCCGGGGGGAAGCTCGCGGCCTTCGATCCGGACGGCGGACTCGCCGCAGCCGGCGTCGCCGCCAGCTGGGGCATGGCCATCAACGACCGGGCGATGGTCCAGGCGGAAGCCGGCTGGGACCGCAGGCTGGGCGACATCGCGGACAGCCCCCTGGTCAGGCGGGGCAGCCGGGAGGCGGTCTTCCTCACCACCGGCCTGACCTGGCGCTTCGGCTTCGGCAACGACTGACCCCCGGGTCGACCCGGGCTTGGCCCCGGCTCCCGGGTCTGGGCAGGATGCGCCTTCCGCGACGGAGGCGCACCCATGACGGACCTGAACACACGACTGAAGGCGGCCGAGGCTCACCTGCTGGAGCCGCTGCGCCGCGCCCGGCGCTCCCTGCGCGACGCGGGGGAGCCGCCGCCGGCCCTGACCCTGGGCCAGAAGGTGGCCGACGCCGTGGCGGCCACCATCGGCTCCTGGCCCTTCATCCTGGTCCAGTCCGGCCTGCTGGCCGTCTGGCTGATCCTGAACCTGGTCGCCTGGATGCAGCACTGGGATCCCTATCCGTTCATCCTGCTGAACCTGGCCCTGTCCTTCCAGGCCGCCTATGCGGGCCCCTTCATCCTGATGAGCCAGAACCGGCAGCAGGACATCGACCGCCGCAAGGCCGAGACCGACTACCAGGTCAACGTGAAGGCCGAGCTGGAGATCGAGCTCCTCCATCAGAAGCTGGACGCCCTGAAGGAACAGGAATTGGCTGACCTCGCCCGGGCGGTGCGGAACCTTTCCGAACAGCTGGAGGCCCGGCGCGGCTGAGGGCTTGCTTCCGCCGGCGGCCGTGAAAGGATGCCCCTGCAAAGGGAGGCGCAGGCGATGGATCGACCGAATGACAGGGCCCTGAGGGCGAGGGCTGCGGCCGTGATCCCCGGCGGCATGTTCGGCCACCAGTCCACCGCCCTCCTGCCCGACGACTATCCCCAGTACTTCGTGAAGGCCAGGGGAGCCCACCTGTGGGACGCCGACGGCGGCCGGGTGCTGGACCTGATGTGCGCCTACGGCCCTAACCTGTTCGGCTATGGCGACGAGGCCATCGACGCGGCCTTCCTGGCCCAGCTTCGGCAGGGCGACACCCTGACCGGCCCGGCGCCGGTGATGGTCGAGCTGGCCGAGACCCTGGTGGACATGATCGGCCACGCCGACTGGGCGATCTTCTGCAAGAACGGCGGCGACGCCACCACCCTGGCCCTGACCACCGCCCGGGCCCAGACCCGGCGCAGGGTGGTGATCCGCGCCCGCGGCGCCTATCACGGCTCCACCCCCTGGTGCACGCCGCGGCCGGCGGGGGTGCTGGACACCGACCGGGCTCACCAGATCCTTTGCGACTACAATGACGTGGCCAGCCTGGAGGCCGCCGTGGACGCGGCGGGCGAGGACCTGGCCGCCATCTTCGCCGCCCCCTTCCGCCACGACGCCTTCATCGACCAGGCCGAGCCCGAGGCCGCCTACGCCGCCCGCGCCCGGGAGCTGTGCGACCGCACGGGCGCCCTGTTGGTGCTGGACGAGGTCCGCGCCGGCTTCCGGCTCAGCCGGGACTGCTCCTGGTCGCGCCTGGGGGTGGAGCCGGATCTCTCCACCTGGGGCAAGGGCCTGGCCAACGGACACCCCCTGTCCGCCCTGCTGGGCTCGGACAGCGCCCGCAAGGGGGCCGAGGCCATCTACGCCACCGGCTCCTTCTGGTACCAGGCCGCCCCCATGGCCGCGGCCCTGGAGACCCTGCGCCGGGTGCGCGAGACCGACTACCTGGAGCGGCTGGAGACCCTGGGCGAGCGCCTGTCCTCGGGCCTGGCCGAGCGGGCCGAGGCGGCGGGCTTCGGCTTCCGCATCACCGGGCCCGGCCAGATGCCCCTCTTCCTCTTCGACGAGGACCCGGACCTGAGGAAGGGCTTCTTCTGGTCCAGCGCCATGCTGGAGCGGGGGGTCTACGTCCACCCCTGGCACAACATGTTCCTCTGCGACGCCATGACCGAGGAGGACATCGACCAGGCCCTCGACGCCGCCGAGGAGTCCTTCGCCGAGCTTCGCAAGGCCGCCCCCGGCCTCGCCCCCGTGGCCAAGATGGCCTTCCTCTCCCAGACCCGGTGATCCCATGACCCCCGAAGAGTACGCCGCCCTCGATGGCCTGGGCCTGGCCGAGGCCATCCGCAAGGGGCAGACCACGCCCCTGGAGGCCGTCGACGCCGCCATCGCCATCATCGAGCGCCGCAACCCCGTGCTGAACGCCGTGGTGCACACCGCCTTCGAGGAGGCCCGCCGCCAGGCCCTGGGCGACCTGCCGGACGGCCCCTTCCGGGGCGTGCCCTTCCTGATCAAGGACCTGGCCATGCCCGTGGCCGGCTGGCCGCGCACCTCGGGCAGCCGCTTCGCCCGGCACATCGTGGACCGCGAGGACGGCGGCCTCACCGCCCGCTACCGCCGGGCCGGCGTCATCCCCCTGGGAAAGACCAACACCCCCGAATACGGCATCACCGGCACCACGGAGAGCGCCCTCCTGGGTCCCTGCCGCAACCCCTGGAACCCCGGCCACATCGCCGGCGGCTCCTCGGGCGGATCGGCGGCCGCGGTGGCCTCGGGCATGGTCCCCATGGCCCACGCCAGCGACGGCCTGGGCTCGATCCGCATCCCCGCCGCCTGCTGCGGCCTGGTGGGCCTGAAGGGCACCCGGGACCGGATCCCCAACCTGCC
>CAIMLY010000242.1 GCA_903842425.1 uncultured Alphaproteobacteria bacterium
ATGAAGGTGTCGGCGTCGAGCTTTTCCTCGACTTCCTGGTAGGTCCGGCCGGTGTGCTTGGCGTAGATCTCGTTCAGGCGGCGCTTGATCTTGAGGATGTCCTCTGCGTGCCGCTCGATGTCCGAGGCCTTGCCGGAATACCCGCCCGAGGGCTGGTGCACCATGATCCGGGCGTTGGGCAGGCTGATCCGGCTGCCAGGGGCGCCGGCCGCGAGCAGGAAGGAGCCCATGGAGGCGGCGTAACCCATGCACAGGGTCGCTACAGGGCTGCGGATGTACTGCATGGTGTCGTAGATCGCGAGGCCGGACGACACCACTCCACCGGGGGAGTTGATGTACATCTGGATCTCCTTCTTGGGGTTCTCCGCCTCAAGATAGAGAAGCTGGGCGCAGACCAGGGCGGCCATGCCGTCCTCGACCGGGCCCGACACGAAGATCACCCGCTCCTTCAGGAGACGGGAGAAGATATCGAAGGCGCGCTCGCCCCGGCTGGTCTGCTCGACCACCATGGGGACAAGGTTGAGGGCGGTCGTCACCATATCCGGCATTGGGGTGCACCTTCAGGCTGCAGGGGCGACTCCTCCGCAGAGCCGCTCACTTCCGATATCGCGTCTCGACCGGGCCATGGCAAGGCCGCGCCCCGGATTGTCCCTGGCCTAGGCCTTGTAGGCCGCCGGCATGTCATCCTCCCTCAGGAGGTCCTCCTTGGAGACCTTCTCGTCCTCGACCTTCGCCCTGGAGACGATGAGGTCCACGACCTTCTCTTCGAAGATCGGGGCGCGGATCTGGGCCTGGGCCGAAGGATTCTGTCTCAGGAACTCAAAGATCTGCTGGGCCTGGGGACCATAGCGCATGGCCTCCTGGCGCATGGCTTCCGCCAGTTCCTGTTCCGTGACCTGGACGTTGTTCACCCGACCCACCTCGGCCAGGACCAGGCCAAGGCGGACCCGGCGCTCGGCGATCTTCCGGTATTCGACCTCAAGCTGCGCGTCGGTCTTGTCGGCGTCCTCGGGCGGGAGGTTGCCGGCCGTCTTGTCCTGCTGGACCTGCTCCCAGATCTGGGAGAACTCGGCCTCGACCATGCGCGGCGGCAGCGGGAAGTCGTGCTTCTCGTCAAGGATATCGAGAAGGGCGCGCTTCAGCTTGAAGCGGGAGGCCCCTGTGAACTGCGACTGCAGGTTCGAACGCAGCAGGTCCCTGAGCTTCTCCAGGTCCTCGATGCCGAGGCGCTTGGCGAGTTCGTCGTCGATCGCACTGGCCTTGGGGGCGCGGACTTCCTTCACCGTGACGGTGAACTCGGCGTCCTTTCCGGCGAGCTGCGCGGCCTGGTATTCCGCCGGGAAGGTCACCTTCACCAGGACCTCGTCCCCAGGCTTGGCGCCGACCAGCTGCTCCTCGAAGCCGGGGATGAACTGGCCGGACCCGAGGGTCAGGGTCGCATCCTCTGCGGAACCGCCCTCGAAGACCTCGCCGGCGACGCGGCCGACGAAATCGATCAGGAGCTGGTCGCCATCCTTGGACTTGGTCGACTTGCCCTTGCGGGGTTCGTACGTCTTGGAGGACTCCGCCAGTTCGGAGACGGCCTCGTCGACCTCCTTGTCGGTGGGCTCGTAGACCGGCCGCTTCAGGGAGATGGTGGAGAAGTCGGCGGGCTCGAACTCCGGAATGACCTCGAGGGCGATCTCGTAGGCCAGGTCGGCCTTGCCCTCGACCACCTGCTGGATGTCGCCCTCAGGGCGCAGGTCGGGCTCACCGGCAGGCCGCAGGTTGTTGTCCGCCAGGACCTTCTGGGTGGTCTCGGTGATGGTCTGCTCGACCACCTCGCTCATCAGCGAGCGTCCAAACATCTTGCGGACATGGCCCGCAGGGACCTTGCCGGGGCGAAAGCCCTTGAGGTTCAAGGTGGGAGTGATCTCGGCGATCCGGGCCTCGACCTTTTCCGCCAACAGGGCGGAGGGAACGGTCACGCCGTACACGCGGCTCAGGCCTTCAACGGACTTCTCAACGATCTGCATCGACATTCAAGCCTCCGGACCCTCCGCGCTTTGCGCAGGCCAGATCCGCCTTCTTCCGGAAAAACGGGCGCCGCCGGAACCCGGCGGCGAGGGGGCGACCTTATGTCACGCGACCGCCCCTGGGCCAAGAGCAAAGCAAGCGCCCCGGGAGTTATCGGGCGACAACTCCGGCCGGCCTAGCCGCGGGCGGGACTGTCGGCTATCGGGCAATCTTGCCTGGGCCCGGATGGTAGACCCCGACATGGCGCATTGGCCTTGCGCCATCCGCCGGCCCCGGGGGAGGCGGTCGACAGGCCAGGATCATCGGGATGGAAATCATGCAGAGCAAGCGTAGCACCGGTCGCAGGGCAGGACACAAGGCGGCGGTCGCCGCCGGCCTGGCCGCCGCCGCCATGACCTCAGGCGGGTCCGCCCTCGCCCAGGAGACCGAAAGCTCGTCGGAACCGATCATGACGGCGACGGCGATCGCCGCCCCGCCCGCCGCCGCCGCGCCGGTCAACTATATCGTGCCCGACCTGTCCCCGGCCCGGGGCGCGCCCCGTCCCTGGCCGTCGGCCGGCTTCGTGCTCCGCCCCAGCGCCGCCATCATCGCGGACTGGACCGGCTTCTCCCAGGACGACGACAGCGTGTCGCAGGTCGGGAAGCAGAAGGACACCTCGGAGTGGCGGAGCTTCCGCCTCCAGCTCCTTGGCTCGTTCGGCGACTCCTACCGGATCAGCTACCAGCTCGGCGGCGAGTACAAGGGCTTCGACTCCGACCCGACCGACAACTGGCAGCTGACCGACATGTCCGTCACATTCCCGGTCGGCGAGAGCACCCGGATCGCGGTCGGCAAGATCAAGGAAGCCTTCGCCTACGAGATGGTGGGAGACGCCGCCAACCTGCCTCACAGCGAGCGTGTGCTCAGCCCGTTCTTTGTCTCCCGGAACACCGGCGTCCGCGTCACCCACGTGCTGGGTCCGGACAAACGGATGAACGTGTCCTACGGCCTTGCCAACGATGTCTGGGACGTCGGGTCCACCACCCAGCGCGGGACCGACTACTTCGCCCGCGCCTCCGGCCTCGCCTGGGATGACGCCGCCAACGGTCGCTACCTGCACCTGGGGGCCAGCTATCGCTACGCTGCAGCGGATGGCTCGGTCCGCTACAAGGGACGCCCCGGCTCGAACGTCACATCCAACTTCGTGGACACGGGCGAGTTTCCCGCCGACGGCGGCAAACACTATGGGCTTGAGGGCCTGCTGAGCTGGGGAGGACTTTCGCTTCTGGGCGAGTACGCGAGCGCCTCGGTCGACTCCCCGGCCAAAGGGGACCCGCGCTTCAGCGGTTGGTACCTGACCGGATCCTGGGTCCTGACCGGAGAGGCCCGGCCCTACGACCGCAAATCCGGCTACGCCCGGCGCGTCATCCCGACCTCGCCCTGGGGCGCGCCCGAAATCGTAGTCCGCTATTCCGACGTTGATCTTGACGACGGACCGGTGCAGGGCGGACGCTTCACCCGGGTCGACCTGGGCGTGAACTGGTGGGCGACCACCCGCTGGA
>CAIMLY010000243.1 GCA_903842425.1 uncultured Alphaproteobacteria bacterium
AGCTCGTCAAGGAGATCGCCCTCCTTGGCGGGGACGTGACCAAGTTCGTCAGCCCCCGGGTGAAGGAAGCGCTCCTGTCCAAGGTCGCCCGTTGACCCGCGCCCATTCCGTTGGTCTTGCGGCCCTCCTGGCCCTGGTTTCCGCTATCGCCCCCGCCGGGGCGGCCCAGAAGCCCGCCGCCCCGGTCCCGCCAGCGGCGGCGGCGCCCGGGCCGGCGGACTGGCGCACCCCCGACCCGCAGGACGTCCTGGTCATCGACACCAACAAGGGGCGCATCCTCCTGGAGCTCTCGCCCCTCGTGGCGCCAAGCCATGTGACCCGCGTCCGGGAACTGGCGCGCAAGGGCCTCTACGACGGTCGCAGCTTCTTCCGGGTCATTGACCAGTTCATGGCCCAGACCGGTGATCCGCAGGACAATGGGACGGGTGGCAGCGACCAGCCGGACCTGACCGCCGAGTTCACCTTCCGCCGCGGGGCCGACACGCCCTTCGTCCAGGTGGCGGACCAGGCCGTGGCCGAGATCGGCTTCATCGGCGCCCTTCCGGTGATGACGCAGAGCTCCCAGCTCATGCCAATGACCGCCGACGGTCGGATTTCCGGCTGGGCCCTCTACTGCCCGGGCGTGGCGGGCATGGCCCGGGGCGAGTCCCCGGACAGTGGCAACAGCCAGTTTTTCCTCATGCGCCAGGCCTATCCGTCCCTCGAGAAGCGCTACACGGCCTTTGGCCGGGTCATCTGGGGCCTCGACGTGGTGCGCACCATCAAGACCGGCGAGCCGGTCGATCCGCCCCAGGATGTGATGACCCGGGTGCAGGTCCTGGCCGACATCCCCGCGTCCTCCCGCCCGCGGGTGCGGGTCATCGAAACGCGCGGCGCCTGGTTCGCCGCCGAGGTCGCCCGGGTCCGGGCCAGCCGCGGCGCCGATTTCACGGCCTGCGCCATCAGCATTCCCTCGGAGGTGAAGTAATGGATCCCGAAAACACCCTTCTGCTCGACACCGACGCCGGCCGGGTCACCATCCGCCTCCGCCCGGACCTTGCGCCCCAGCACGTCGCCCGGATCAAGGAACTGGCCCGCGAGGGTTTCTACGACGGCGTCCTCTTCCACCGGGTGATCCCGGGTTTCATGGCCCAGGGCGGATGCCCAAACGGCACGGGAATGGGGGGATCCTCCAAGCCCAACCTGCCGGCGGAGTTCTCCCGTGAACCCCACGTCCGGGGCGTCTGCTCCATGGCCAGGACCAACAACCCGAACTCCGCCAACAGCCAGTTCTTCATCTGCTTCGACGACGCCACCTTCCTCGATGGCCAGTACACGGTGTGGGGCGAGGTGGCCGAGGGCATGGAGCACATCGACGCCCTGCCCAAGGGCGAGCCGCCGCGTGCGCCGGGCAAGATCGTCTCCATGAAGGTGGCCGCCGACGCCTGAGGCCGGGCTTGACGCCCGCCACCGGGCGCGGGCGACAGCGCCGCACATGCAACTCGCGGACTTTGACTTCGAGCTCCCGGAGGACCGCATCGCCCTGCGGCCTGCGGAGCCGCGTGACTCGGCCCGTCTCCTGCAGGTTCATTCCGGCGGCGGACTCTCTGACCACCAGGTCCGGGACCTGCCCGCCCTCCTGCGCGCCGGCGACATCCTCGTGGTCAATGAGACGCGGGTCATCCCGGCGCGGCTGAAGGGCCGCCGCCTTCGGACGGGATCGGACGTGGCCGTCGAGGCCACCCTTCACCAGAGGGTCTCCGACGGGACCTGGCGGGCCTTCATGCGCCCGGGCAAGAAGATCGCCGCCGGAGACGCCCTGGCCTTTGGCGACCTGTCCGCTGTCGTGCTCGTGAAGGGCGAGGCGGGGGAGTTCACCCTCGGGTTCGAAGTGTCCGGCCCCGACCTGGAC
>CAIMLY010000244.1 GCA_903842425.1 uncultured Alphaproteobacteria bacterium
CGGCCCGACTGGGTGGACGCCCAGGCGCGGGGGCTGAACGAGGCCCTGACCGAATGGGGCCGGCGGGATCCGACGGCCTCGGTGGCGCCGGTCTCGGACCTGGAGCGCCGGGCCTCTGAAGGCGCGGCCGGCCTGGGGCTGGGCGAGGGCTGGAACGCCGGGACGACGGACTGGGCGAACTGGGGGCGGCCGGGCGCCGCGACCGGGCCCGTCGTGGCCGAAGCCCGGGGACCGGACCTGTCCGGCGCCGCCCTGGCGGGCCAGGTGCTGATCGGGCGGGGCGAGGCGCCGCAGGCGGCCAGCGTGCTGGACAACCTGTCGGCCTACATGACGCCCTTCCGCGACCAGGTGCTGGGGGCGGCCATGGACGACTACGACGCCGAGGCGGGACGCCGGCGGGCGGCGCAGGACCTGGAGCTGGCGGGGCAGGGCGCCTTTGGCGGCTCCGGCGCAGCCCTGACCCGCTCGCTGACCGAAGGGGAGCTGGCGCGGGGGCGCAACAGCCGGCTGGCGGGACTGCTGGACCAGATGTTCGCGCAAGGGGCGGGGCTGGCGTCCGGGGACGCGGACCGTCGCCAGCAGGCCTCGACGGCGGCGGCCCAGCTGGCCCAGGCCCGGGACATCGAACAGGCCCAGCTGACCCAGGCCCGGGACATCGAGCGCGCGCGCCTTTCTCAGGAGGGCGGACTGGAGACGGCCCGCCTGGCGCAGTCGCGGGACCTGGAGACGGCGCGCCTGTCCCAGGCCGCCGAGGCGGCGCGGATGCAGGACGCCCTGTCCCGGGCCCAGATGGGCCAGGAGGGCGAGCTGGCCCGCTCCCGGCTGGGACTGGACGCGGCGGCCAGCCGGCGGGCGGACGCCGAGGCGCAGGCCCGGATCGGGGCGCAGTTGCGGGCGGCGGAGCAGGCGCGGCTGTCGGCGGCGGACCAGGCCCTGGCCCGGCGTATCGAGATGTTCTCGGGCCTGCCTCTCGGGCTGTTCCAGGGCAGCGAGACGAGCAGCCAGGGGCAGAGGAACGGAACCGAGACGACCAGCGGGGCGACCCTGGGCGAGATCGCCCAGCTGGTGAACAGCCTGACCGGCTCGCCCCTGTCGCGGCTGTTCCCGACCGGAGGGCGCTGAGATGGCGGAGACGGGAACCCTGGGCGAGGCCCAGCTCTTCGCCCTGAGGCAGATCAGCGACAACCTGGCGGCGCAGACCCGGCGGCTGGAGGGACTGGGCGCCAAGGTGGATGACGTGCGCGAGCGCCTGGCCCGGCTGGAGGCGCAGGAGGCGGGGGTGCTGGTGGAGGCCGTGCGACGGGAGCTGAAGTCGGCCCTGGCGCGGATCGACGCCCTGGAGGCCCAGCGCGACCGGGTGGCGGGGGCGGCGGCCTTCTGGACCTGGCTGGGGCGGCACGCGCCCTGGCTGGCGGCGGCCCTGGCGGCCTTCGGCGCGGGACTGGCCTCGCGGGAGGCGGGATGATGGAGGCCGGACCGAGGCCGCCGGTGGAGATCACCTGGCTGTGGCGGCGGATCTTCACCTACCTGGCCAGCCTGGCCAACGCCGGCCTGCTGGCGGGGGTGATCCTGAAGGTGCAGGACCCGCAGGGGCTGGCGGCCCTGGGCCTGGCCCTTGTGGCGGCCAATGTGGTGCTGGCGACGCTCTACCTGGCCGGGGCGACGGTGACCGACTGGGCGCGGATCGCAGGCGCGGCGCGGGGGACGGCGAAGGCCGAGGAGGGCGGGTCGTGA
>CAIMLY010000245.1 GCA_903842425.1 uncultured Alphaproteobacteria bacterium
CCCCGGCCCAGCCCTCAGGCCTGCCCCTTCGGACCAAGGTCAACCCCCGTCATCGCTTCGGCCGCGGCGGCGGGGTCGGTCTCGCTGACATCGAGGAGGTCGAGCTTGCGGCGGATCTCGGCGTGTCGCTCGGCGGTCAGCCTGTAGCCGAGGAAGCAGGCGCCGGCGGCCATCACGAAGATGATCGGGCCGACGATGTAGGCCAGTTCCAGGCCCCGGATCGCCTCGGGCGTGTTGGTGGCGCCGGCGCCCACCCTGTATCCGACCATGGCCAGGACGTTGAAGGTCAGGAAGATCGCGCCCGCCGTGGCCAGCTTCGAGGTGGCGGTGAGGCCGGCATAGATCAGGCCCATCCATTCCCGTCCGCTGTCGAGCCGGAGTTCGTCGGCGATGTCGGCCGCGATGGCCCGCATCATCACCGTGAAGCCCGCCGCCATGGCGCCCACCAGGAACATCAGCACGGAAAAGACCGGAAAGTCGCCCTTGGGCAGGAAGGGCAGGCACATCAGGCCCAGGGAATAGAGGGTGGTCGTCACCAGGAAGGCGATGTGCTTGCTGATCCGGTTGGCGAGCCAGGCTGCGAAGGGCGCGCCGGCGAACCCGGCCAGGACATAGATCAGCAGCAGCAGGTTGGCGGCCGCCGTGTCGAAGCCCCGGCTGTCCTTGAAGTAGAACAGGTAAAGCGCAGCCATCCAGCCCGGGCCGAGGGTGACCATGAGGTCGGCGGCCAGCAGCCGGATCACGTTTCCGCGGGTGAGGAGCTGGGCGTAGTCCCTGAGCGTGAACTTGGCGGGCCGGTCCTGGGCGATGCGCTCGGGCGTGGAGACGATCACCAGCAGGCATGTGACCGCCGCGCTGGCGATGATGAACCCGATCATCGCCCGGACGCCCTCGGCGTCGGTGGCGCCCTGCCGGCTCATGAGGATCGGGATCAGCAGAACGGCCACGGCGCCGATGACCCCCAGGCCCGTGATGGCCCCGAAGATCCGGGAGCGCTCCTTGTAGGTGGGGGCGAGCCGGCCGGCCCAGGCGAGGTGCGAGAGCAGGACGCCGGAATAGCCGAGGTACATGACCAGAAGCCAGAAGCCGAGATAGAGGGGCCCGACCGCGGCGCCGGTCATCAGCAGCATGAAGAAGCCCAGCATCAGCACGGGCGCGCCCAGCGCCATCCAGACGCGGTAGCGGCCGAAGCGGGTCCTCGTCCTGTCCATGGCGAGGCCCATGGCCGTGTCGATCGGGATATCGATGAACCGGACGAGGGCGAACACGGTCCCCACCAGCGCGAGGGACAGGCCGAGCTCGGCGGCGAAATAGCGGGGCAGGTGAACGGTTGCGGCGACACCGAGCGCGCCGATGGGAACGGCCGCGCTGGCGAAGACCAGGGCCCGGGGCAAGGAAATCTGACCGCCTGAAGGGCCGGACTGGGACTGCGACACCTGGATTCTGCTCCCCTGGCGATGGCGTCTTCTGATCCGACGCTTCCTGCCCCGAGTTAGGAGCGACCCGGGCCGCCTCCGCAAGGGGCTTTCGACGGCGGGGGCGACACAACTCCCGGGTCAGGCTGCGGGCGGTCCGGGGTCAGGTCCGGCGCCCGGCCTCAGCGCCCCCTCAGCACGACCCGTGACACGGCATCCCGGCGCACCGCCGCCTCGGTGAACCGCAGGTCGTCCCAGCCCTTCTGCGAATAGAGGCGGGTCTGGTCGGCGGCGTGCGGCGAGTCCGGGTTGGTGGACTGGGAATAGCTGAGGACGCC
>CAIMLY010000246.1 GCA_903842425.1 uncultured Alphaproteobacteria bacterium
AAAACCATGCTGGCCGAAGAAATCGCCCGCTCGCTGGGCCGCCCGCTGATTGGCTGGCATATCAAGTCCACCACCAAGGCCGCCCGCGGCCTGTATGAATCCGACGCCGTTGCCCGCTTGCGCGACTCCCAGCTGGGCGACGACCGCGTGAAAGACATTGGCAACTACATCGTCAAAGGCAAACTCTGGGAAGCCTTCGAATCCGAGGTGCAGCCGATTTTGCTGATCGACGAAATCGACAAGGCCGACATTGAATTCCCGAATGACCTGCTGCAGGAACTCGACCGCATGGAGTTCTATGTGTACGAAACCCAGCAGACTATCAAGGCCCGCCAGCGGCCGATCATCATCATCACCAGTAACAACGAGAAAGAACTGCCGGACGCTTTCCTGCGTCGCTGTTTCTTCCACTACATCCGCTTCCCCGAAGCCGAGACGATGAACGACATCGTCGAGGTGCACTATCCGGGGATCAAGCAGAAGCTGGTCGCCGAGGCCCTGCGCATCTTCTACGACATGCGCAAGGTGCCGGGCCTGAAGAAGAAGCCCTCTACCTCCGAGCTGCTGGACTGGCTGAAGCTCCTGATGGTCGAGGACATCAGCGACGAGATGCTCAAGGAGCGCGATCCCACCAAGCTGATCCCGCCCCTGCACGGCGCCCTCCTGAAGAACGAGCAGGACGTCCAGCTTTTCGAACGCCTCGCCTTCCTCGCCCGCCGCGAGAGCGGCCCGCCCCGCCCCGGCCAGTAACTGGCGGAGCCTGTCCCGGACTGAAGACGCCCCGGCCGTGCGGCCGGGGCGTTTGCATGTCCGGGCGACTCCCCGGGGATCAGGCCTTCTGGACCTCGACGATCTTGTAGGTCAGGGGCTCGCCGTCCTCGTCGGTCACGGTGACGTACTCGCCGACAGCGAAGCGGTGATCCCCGAGCCGGTGGACCGGCTCGTCGTCGTCGCTGGAGTCCTTGTCGTAGTCGAAGAACCAGTTCTGGCCCCGGCGGGCCAGGCGCCCCGTGACGGCCTCCTCATCCGGCGCAAAGCGGCGGACGGAGCAGTCCGCACGGGCCTTTGCGAAGGCTTCGGCATCCAGCAGGCCGTCCGCGGTGAGCGGCGCCGTGAGGGTGTAGCCGCGACGGTCATCGCCGCCGAACTCCGAACCGGGATTGCGGGCGAGCCGCATGACAATGCGCGACAGGGACATGCGCGAAACCTCTAGTGAGAAAGGAAGAGAGACGGCTGGTCCGCCGCGAGCAGGGAGCGCGTCGTACCCCCGAAGATGAATTCCTGCAACCTGGGGTGGCCGAAGGCCCCTGCGACCAGCAGGTTGGCGCCGACCCTCTTGACCGCCCCGAGCAGCAGGCCGGCGGCCTCGCCCTTGTCTCCGAGGACCTCGACCTCCGCCTGGACGCCACGGGCGGCGTAGTAGGCCTGGAGCCGGGACGGCTCGAAGTGCCGGGAGGTGGCCTTGGGAGCGGCCAGAAGGACGACCCGCGAGGCCTTCTCCAGCAGGGGCAGGGCCAGGCGGGCGGCCCGGCTGGCCTCCTTGCCGCCATCCCAGGCCACGGCGACCACCCCCCCGGCCTCGAAACCCCTGCGGGCGATCAGCACCGGACGCTGCTCGTCGGCGACGATCTGCTGGAAACACTCGGCGAGGGGGCCCCGCCCCCGGGCCGGATCATCCCCGAAGACCACCAGGTCCGATAGCCGAGCCTCGGCCGAGAGTGCGGCCCAGACCGGGCTCTGCAGGGCGACAAAGGACTTCTTGGGGTAGGGACAGGCCTCGTAGGCGGCGCGGGAACGAGCCTCGCCCGTCGCGGCGGCCTGGCGCAGCGTCTCGATGGCGGTGGTCTGGACGCCGCCGAGATAGCCCTCGCCCAGCCAGGGCATGATGTCTGCCACGTCGGCCGGCGCAAAGACGGCGGAGACCTCGGCCCCGAAGGGCCCGGCGGCGCGCACGGCTGCGTCCAGGATCGCCGCGTCGCCCTCGGCGCCCGCCAGCGGCGCCATCACCCTCGCCCAGCTCATCTGCACTCTCCCTGGTTCCTGTGGACCCTAGGCCTGCAGCCTGCGCACCGTCATTGATCTTTCTCAAGGCCCGGTGCACCTGTCGGCCATGGCCTTCCCCGGAGTTCTGCATTGAAGCGCGCCGCCGCAAGCCCTCCGCGGGCCTGGCAGCGCATGCTGTCGGGACGCCGCCTGGACCTCCTGGATCCCTCCCCGCTCGACATCGAGATCGAGGACATCGCCCACGGCCTGGCCAGGGTGGCGCGCTGGAACGGACAGACCACAGGGGAGCACGCCTTCTCGGTCGCCCAGCACTCCCTGGTGGTGGAGGAGATCTGCGTCCATCTCCGGCCGGACCTCGACCCCCGGTGGCGGCTGGCCGCCCTGCTCCATGACGCCTCGGAGTACGTGATCGGCGACATGATCAGCCCCTTCAAGGCGGCCCTGGGCTACGACTACAAGGCCTTCGAGCACCGGCTGGAGCAGGCCATCCACATCCGTTTCGGCCTGCCCGCTCGGACGCCGGCGGACATCCGGAAGCTGGTCAAGGCGGCGGACCGGGCCTGCGCCTTCTTCGAGGCCGTCCAGCTGGCGGGATTCGGGCGCGAGGAGTCCCTCGCCCTTTTCGGCGATCCGCCCGCCGGCTACCACATCGAGATCGAGCCGCTGGCGCCGGGCCAGGCCCAGGCGCAGTACGTGCAGCACTTCCACCACCTCTCCGAGGCGGCCGGGTTCGCGCCCGGGGCCCGGGCCGTCCGGACGAGTTAGGGACATGCCCCAGCGCATCGTCATCGGCCTGTCTGCGGTGGTCGCCGCGGTCTCCGACGGCGAGGCCCGGGTGCTCACCGTGCGGGCGCCCGGCCAGCCGGCCGCCCTGCCCTTCGGCCCCTTCGATCCCGAGGCGGACCGGACCTTCGAGATCGCCCTGCGCACCTTTGTCTCGGCCCAGACCGGTTTCGACCCGGACTATGTCGAACAGCTCTACACCTTTGGCGACAAGGGACGGGACGCGCCCCTGGCGGCGGTGGACGGCTCGGCGGCGGCCAGGGTCATCTCGGTGGGCTATCTCGGGCTGACGGCCAGGGCGGACACTGCGGCGCAGGAGGGCGCCGCGTGGTCGGCCTTCACAGGGTTCTTCCCCTGGGAGGACTGGCGGGAGGGACGCCCTGCGGCGCTGGAGGGGCTGGAGCCGGCCCTGCGCGGATGGGCGGGACGCAGCCCCGCCCGGCTGTCCCGGGCGCGACTGCTCTTCGCCCTCGACGCCGCGCCCTGGAACGAGGAGCGGGTGCTGGAGCGCTACGAGCTGCTCTATGAGGCCGGCCTGGCCCCCGAAGCTTCCCGGGATCGCGGGGAGACGCCGGATCCCGCCATCGCCCGGCTGGGCCCGGCCCTCGGCGAGCCCATGATCTCGGACCACCGCCGGATCCTCGCCACCGCCCTGTCCCGGCTGCGGGGCAAGCTGAAGTACCGGCCGGTCATCTTCGAGATGATGCCGGAGGCCTTCACCCTTTCCGCCCTCCAGAGGGCCGTGGAGGCTGTCGCCGGCGTCTCCCTTCACAAGCAGAACTTCCGGCGGGCCCTCGAGCGCGCCGGCCTGGTGGAGGGCCTCGGCCGTCTGGACCAGGAGACCGGCGGACGTCCGGCGGAGCTGTTCCGCTTCCGGCGGGAGAGTCTCTCGGCCCGGCCCGTCTCCGGACTCGCCCTGCCCCTCCTGCGGGACTGAGACTCGGCTGGCGCCCGACCCAATGTTCTGTTTTTGTTCCGACCCTCCAGGGAGGAACCCTTGCGCCGTATCCGCCGCCTGCTGCACCGCCGACGCGACCTTGACGGCCGACCGCTCTACCTGATGATCCGAGCCGCCTCTAGGGACCGGTCGCATCGCTTCCTGGACCCCGCCGATGTCCCTGACTTCGAGGGCGAGAGCGCCTGGTTCGAGATCGAGGTGCTGGCTGGCGGCCGACTGCGGTTCCTGCGCCGGATTGACGGGCCTCTGGCGGATTGACCTTTCAGGCTTGGCCGGGGCCCGCCCCTCGCCTATCGAGGTCCCAAACGGAGGAAACGCCCATGACCATCGCCCGCCAGGTTCATCTCGTCCGCCGCCCGAAGGGGGTTCCGGTCCCCGAGGACTTCGCCATCGTCGAGGCCCGGCTTCCCGACGCCGGCGAGGGTGAGATCCAGGTCGAGGGCCTGATCCTCTCGGTCGACCCCTACATGCGGCCGCGCCTCGACGCCGACCAGAAGCTGGATGAGGCCATGGCCGGCGGCGGCATCGGCCGGGTGGTCCAGTCGCGCAACCCGAAGTTCCGCGAGGGCGACATCGTCCGGCACGGCCAGGGTTTCTCCGAGCGCTTCAACACCGACGGCCGGGGCGTCCAGGTCCTCCATCCGGATCCGGACCTGCCCCTCAGCGTCTACATGCACGCCCTGGGCGGCACCGGCATCACGGCCTATGGCGGGCTGCTGGAGACAGGCGCCCTGAAGGACGGCGAGCAGGTCTTTGTCTCCACCGCCGCCGGCGCAGTGGGCTCGGTCGCCGCCCAGATCGCCAGGATCAAGGGCTGCTACGTGATCGGCTCCACGGGTTCGGACGACAAGAAGCGCTGGCTGCTCGAGGAGGCGGGACTCGATGCGGCCATCAACTACCGGTCCGAGAACCTGCGCACCGCCCTGAAGGCCGCAGCGCCGAAGGGGATCGACGTCTACTTCGAGAATGTCGGCGGGGCGCACCTCGACGCCGCCCTCGCCTGCATGAACCTGCGCGGGCGGATCGCCGTGTGCGGCATGATCTCGACCTACAACGGCGACCGCGAGGGCGTGCGGAACCTTTCGGTCCTGATCTACGGACGGATGCGGATGGAAGGCTTCGTCGCCTCCGACTTCCCGCACCTGCAGGAGCAGTTCCAGTCCGACATGACCGGCTGGCTCAAGTCCGGCCAGATCCGCTACCAGGAAACGGTGCTGGAAGGCTTCGAGCGCGCGCCGGAGGCCCTGATCGGCCTGTTCGAGGGCCGCAACGCCGGCAAGATGCTGGTGAGGCTCTAGCCTACTCGGCCGGGGTGGCGGCGGAGGACTGGCGGGCGGCCCAGCGAGCCCGCAGGCTCTCGCTGGTGTCCCGGCTGCCGTCGGGGCTCCAGCCCGGAGGGCCGAAGAGGTAGCCGCCGACCTCCCGTAGCGACCGGGCCGAGACCAGGTCCCGGGCGATGGCGATCCATTCGTGGAAGGCCACGGTCAGGATGTTGAAGCTGCCCAGGTTGCGGATCAGGCCGTAG
>CAIMLY010000247.1 GCA_903842425.1 uncultured Alphaproteobacteria bacterium
GCACGGTGCATGTGGGCCCGGCCGGGGTGGTGGGCTTCCTGGAGCCCTTCTTCGCGCCGATCTCGAAGAACGAGTTCCACATCCTGCGCCGGGCCGTGGCCGGACCGGTGGTGTTCATGGAGCGCCTCGACAGGCATCTCTTCGGATCGAAGTGGGTGGAGCTGCCGGTCACCGGCGTCTTCGAGGTCAGGGACGGCAGGATCGTCTTCTACCGCGACTATTTCGACGCCCAGGTCCTGACGGCCCAGCTGGCGGGTTAGGGGCCGCGACGCCTTTCGCCCGGGGGCCGGGGCGCCTCTGGCCTTTTGCCCTGCCGAGGGGCATATGGGGCTCATGAGCCAGAGCCCGCCCTTCTTCACCGCCTTCTCCCGCGGACTGCGTGGTCGCTGCCCGCACTGCGGGGAGGGCCGGATGTTCCGCAGCTACCTCAAGGTCGAGCCGGCCTGCCCGGCCTGCGGCGTGGACCTGGCGCGGTATCCGGCAGATGACGGCCCGGCCTATTTCACCATCCTGATCATCGGGCACCTGGTGATCGTGCCGGTCCTGTTCATCCCCTATGTCTGGCAGGGGCCCCTGGCGGTGACCATCCCGGCCACCCTCGGCTTCCTGGCGTCGGTGACCCTGGGGCTGCTGCCGGTGGTCAAGGGCGCCTTCATCGGCCACATGGCCTATCTGCGCGCCACCGCCGACCAGGCCGCCGGCCACACGGCCGACCAGGCCTGACCGCAGGGCCTGGGGGAGGGGACAGATGACCGACGCCGCCGCTCAAGCGGGCGCCCCGCCGGACGCTCCCGAACCTCCCGCCCTGACCCCCCTGGCCCGCATCCGCGCCATCATGGGCGGCGCCGCCGGCAACCTGGTGGAGTGGTACGACTGGTTCGCCTATTCCTCCTTCGCCCTCTACTTCGCCCCGCACTTCTTCCCCAAGGGCGACACGACGGCCCAGCTGATGCAGGCCGCCGCGGTCTTCTGGGTGGGCTTCCTGGCCCGGCCCCTGGGCGCCTGGCTGACCGGTCTCTACGCAGACCGCGCCGGCCGCCGGGCCGCCCTGACCCTGTCGGTCTCGCTGATGTGCGCCGGCTCCTTCGCCATCGCCCTTTTGCCGGACTATTCGGTCTGGGGGCCGCTGGCGCCGATCTGCCTGGTGGCGGCGCGCCTGGTCCAGGGCCTGTCCCTGGGCGGCGAGTACGGCGCCAGCGCCACCTACATGTCGGAGGTCGCGGGCAAGACCCGGCGCGGCTTCTGGTCCAGCTTCCAGTTCACCACCCTGATCATGGGCCAGCTGACGGCCCTGGCCGTGCTGATCCTGCTGCAGAACCTAATGCCCAGGGAGGCCCTGGAGGCCTGGGGCTGGCGCATTCCCTTCGTGATCGGCGGCCTGCTGGCGGTGGTGGTCTTCATCATCCGCCGGGGCATCCACGAGAGCCCCTCCTTCCTGGCCGCCCAGGCCGAAGGGGTGGAGCGCCTGGGCGCCGTCCAGCTGTTCCGGAGGTTCCCGCGCGAGGCGGCGATGATCTTCGTCCTGACCTCGGCGGGCTCGCTCGCCTTCTACGCCTACACGACCTACATGCAGAAGTTCCTGGTGAACACCACGGGCTTCACCAAGGACACGGCGACGGCCATCAGCGCCGGCTCGCTGGTGGTCTACATGCTCATCCAGCCCCTGTTCGGCCTGCTGTCCGACCGGATCGGCCGCAAGACCACCCTGTCCTTCGCCTTCGGCGCCGGCATGATCGCCACCTATCCGGTGATGACCACCCTCTCCACGGCCACGTCGCCCGCCCTCGCCCTGGGGCTCATCATCCTCCTGCTCTTCATCCTGTCAGGCTACACGGCGGTGAACGCCGTGCTGAAGGCAGAGCTCTTCCCCGCCCATGTCCGCGCCCTGGGGGTGGCCCTGCCCTACGCCCTGGCCAATTCCATCTTCGGCGGGTCGGCGGAGTACGTGGCCCTGGCCTTCAAGTCGCGCGGCGCCGAGAGCGGCTTCTACGTCTATGTGGCGGTGGTGATGGCCATCGCCTTCGTCGTCGCCCTGCGGCTGAGGGACACCCAGCGCCAGAGCCTGATCCTCGAGGACTAGGCGGCTGGCCCCCAATTCCTCCCCCAAGGGGGAGGTGGCCCACGCAGCGGGCCGGAGGGGGACGGCGGCGACGTGGATTGACCCCCTCACCCGGCTTCGCCGGGAGCTCCCCCTTGGGGGAGCAATGGCTCCCTAGTTCCTCCCCATCAGGGGGTGGTGGCGCGCGAATGCGCGACGGAGGGGGTCTCCGAGGCCGCCCGTGATCCCCGTCACCTAAACGGAGAGCCCCAGCTCTGCCCGGGCCTTGCGCGTCAGCCGGGCGGCGACCAGGGCGTGGGCGCTGGCCAGCCAGCCGCGCACCTCTTCCGCGTCCAGGTCCGCGAGCCGGTCGAAAGCCACCCACTTCGCCCGGGCGAGGTAGGGCGCCGGCCGGGCGCGGCCTTCCTCCACCAGGACGGCGTAGGCGATGTCGCTGACCTTGATCGACAGGGCCCCTTCCAGGGTCCTGAGGGCGAACACCCGACCGCCCACCTTGTAGACGTCGGCGCCGCCCCACTGGACGACCTTCTCCGTCGCAGGCAGGGCCAGGGCGGCGGCCTCGAAGGCCTCCGGGGTCACGCCTTCACGCCGACCCCGATAGGGCAGGCCACGCCCGTACCGCCGACGCCGCAATAGCCGTCGGGCACCTTGGCCAGGTACTGCTGGTGGTAGTGCTCGGCGTAGTAGAAGGCCGGGGCCGGGGCGATCTCGGTGGTGATGGCGCCGAAGCCCTTCGCCGAAAGGGCGCCCTGGTAGGCGGCCTTCGAGGCGCGCGCCGCCTCGGCCTGGGCCTCGTCGAAGGCGTAGATCCCCGACCGGTACTGGCTGCCGATGTCATTGCCCTGGCGCATGCCCTGGGTGGGGTCGTGTCCTTCCCAGAACACCCTCAGCAGGCCCTCGAACGAGATGACGGCGGGGTCGAAGTGCACGAGCACGGCCTCGGTGTGGCCGGTGCGCCCGCTGCAGACCTCCTCGTAGGTCGGGTTGGGGGTGAAGCCGTTGACATAGCCCACCGCCGTGGCGACCACGCCGGGCGTCTGCCAGAACTTGCGCTCGACGCCCCAGAAGCAGCCCATGGCGAACAGGGCGACGGAGAGGCCCTCGCCGAAGGGCCCCTTCAGCGGCTGGCCGGTGACGAAGTTGACCGCCGCCGTGGGGATGGCGTCCGGACGGCCGGGCAGGGCGGTGGCGGCGGTGGGCATGTCGGGCGACTTGCGCAGGAAGACCATGGGAGGCTCCTTCAGGGGGCGGTGGCGGTGCGTAACCCGCAAGATAGGCCCGCCCGCCGACGATTGCACCTGCCGCCTTGCCCACCGCCCCGCGCCGGTATATCTCCACCCC
>CAIMLY010000248.1 GCA_903842425.1 uncultured Alphaproteobacteria bacterium
GGTCTCCTTGATCTGGTTCATGTAGATCCAGACATTGGGATCGAAGGCGGACACGGCGGAGGGCGAGCCCAGCCGGCCGCGGACCGTGGCCTTGCTGTCCGAGCCCGGCTTTACGTCGCGGGGATTGGCCTCGATCGCCTGGAAGCCGGAATAGGACGCCACAGGCGCACAGGCCCCGGTCAGGGCGGCTCCGGCGAGAAGGACGGCGAAGGCGGCGCGTTTCAGCATCAGAGTTCCGTTTCCTGGCTCCGGGCTTTGACCTAACGCTCGCCGCCCCTTACTGCAATGCCGGCGTTAGCCGCGCGTCGCGGCGAAATCGAGGCCAGGATGCGACTTTTCCGGAAGCGACCCTCAGCGGAGACCGGCCGGCGGCTGTACGCCGCCTGCGTCGCCCAGGCCCGCCAGCCTGTCCTGTACCTCGAGCTGGCGACCCCGGACACGGTGGAGGGGCGATTTGAGCTCTACAGCCTGCATGTGATCCTGGTCCTG
Organism: uncultured Alphaproteobacteria bacterium; assembly: GCA_903842425.1. GTDB lineage: Bacteria > Pseudomonadota > Alphaproteobacteria > Caulobacterales > Caulobacteraceae > Phenylobacterium. Next base: position 490 of record CAIMLY010000248.1, read on the forward strand.
GACCGGCTTGTCCGGCAGGGCGAGGAGGCTGCGGAGGTCTCCCAGGGCCTCTTCGACGCCTATGTCCGGTCCCTGGATGACGCCCTCCGGGAAATGGGCGTCGGCGACCTTTCCGTCGGCCGGAAGATGCGACGGATCGGCGAGGCGCTCTATGGCCGGCTGCGGAACTATGAGGCCGCCTTCTCAGGAGACGAGGGGGCTGATCCCCTCGAGACCATACTGTCGCGGACGGTCTACGAAGGGGTTGCGGATCCCCCCCTCGCCGGCATGGCCGCCTACGTCCTCGGGCAAAAGGCCCATCTGGCCTCGCTGCCGCTGCGCGAGCTGCTGGAGGGCCGGCTGGGTTGGGCCGCGGCATGAACGTTCCGGCGACGACGGTCCGACTGGGAGACCTGACCGCGGGCGGCGTCCGCCACCGGCTGGCGCCGGGGGACGAGGCCCGCGCCAGCATGGCGCGCCGACTGGGGCTCCGGGGCCTTCCGGCCCTCGGGGCGGACCTGGAGGTCCGGGCGTGGATGGACGGGTGCCAGGTCATCGGCCGGTTCACCGCGGTGGTCACCCAGGTGTGCGGGGTCAGCCTCGAGCCGTTCGACCAGCCGGTGTCCGGCGAGATCGACCTGCGCCTGGTCCCGCACGGAAGCCCGAACCTGCCCCAGGATCCTGCGGCCGGCGAGGTCGAGGTCTCTCTGGACACGCCGGACCCGCCGGAACCCCTCGAGGGAGACCTCATAGACCTCGACGCCCTCCTCGAGGAGCACCTGGCCCTGGAGATCGACCCTTTTCCCCGTCGTCCCGACGCGGTCTTCCAGTGGTCTCCTGAGACGGAGGAGACCTCGCCGTTCGCCGCGCTGAAGGCTCTCAGGCCGCGGCCGGAATGAGTAAGGCGGGCGTCGCCGGTTTGCATGCCGGCCGGCGGGCTGTATCCTCAAGCCCTGCAAGGGTTAGGGCGGGCTGAGTCTTTTGACGGCATCCAGTGTCATTTCGATCGACGCCATGGGCGGAGATCACGGCGTATCCGCCACGGTCCCGGGGTTGCTCCTCGCCCTGAAGCACATCCCCGGGGAGGTGCGTTTCCTGCTGCATGGGGACGAAGCCCTTATCGGCCCCGAACTGGCCAGGTCCGGCGAGCTCGCCCGGCGATCCGAGATCCGCCACACCGACAAGGTGATCGCCTCGGACGAGAAGCCAGCCAACGCGGTTCGCCGGGGCAAGGGCGCCTCGATGTGGAATGCCGTCGAGTCCGTGAAGACCGGGGAGGCGTCCGCCGCCGTGTCCAGCGGCAGCACAGGCAGCCTTATGGCGATCTCCCGGCTGGTCCTGCGGATGAGCCTGCCCATGGACCGCCCCCCGCTGGTGGTGCCCTGGCCCGGGCTGAAGGGCGTGACCACGCTCCTGGACGCTGGCGCCAACATCGAGTGCGACGCCGAGCGCCTGGTCGAGTTCGCCATCCTCGGGGAGGCCTACCACCGTGTGGCCTACGGGGTGGAGAAGCCCAGGGTCGGCATCCTCAATGTCGGCTCCGAGGACATGAAGGGCCATGACGAGGTCCAGCAGGCCCACGCCATCCTGCGGAGCGGGCGCCTCGATGTCGCCTATCACGGGTTCGTCGAGGGCGATGACCTTTCGACCAACCTGGTGGACGTCGTGGTCACGGACGGCTTTACCGGCAACGTGGCCCTCAAGACCGGGGAGGGCGCGGCGCGCTACATCACCGAGGAACTGAGGGCCGCCCTGACATCCAGCTTCACGGCGAAGATCGCCGCCCTGCTGGCTCGCCCGGCCCTGAAGCGTTTCAAGGCCCGCATCACGCCCACCCCGGCTGCGCCCCTGCTGGGGCTGAGCGGCCTGGTCATCAAGTGCCATGGCGGGGCGGACGCCAAGGACTTCGGACGCTCGGTGGGGCTTGCGGTGGATCTCGCCGCCAGCGACTTCATGAGCCAGATCGAACGCAACATGTCGCGGCTCGGCGAGACGCCCCACGGAGAGCCGGCGTGATCCGCAGCGTCATCACCGGTGTCGGCGGGTACCTGCCCGACGAGATCCTGACCAACGCCGACCTGGCCCGGTTCGTGGACACCTCGGACGAATGGATCCAGGAGCGGACCGGGATCCGCCAGCGCCATCGCGCAGCCCCGGACCAGGCGGTGTCGGACCTGGCCGTGGAGGCGGCGCGGAGGGCCCTGGAGGCGGCGGGCCGGACGCCGGCCGATGTCGACCTGATCATCGTGGCCACCACTACCCCGGACCTGACCTTCCCGGCCGTTGCGGCCATTGCCCAGCGCAAGCTGGGATGTCCCGTGGGCATCGCCTTCGACGTTCAGGCGGTGTGCTCCGGCTTCGTCTACGCCCTGTCGACGGCGGACGGCTTCGTCGCCCGCGGCCGGGCGAAGTGCGCCCTTGTCATCGGCGCCGAGACGATGACCCGCCTGATGGACTGGAGCGATCGCGGCACCTGCGTCCTCTTCGGGGATGGCGCCGGCGCCGTCGTCGTTGAACCGGGCGCGGGTCGGGGTGACGCCAGCGACCGGGGCCTGCTCGGCTGGGCCCTGCGCGCTGACGGGACCAAGCAGGACCTGCTGTATGTCGATGGGGGCGTGTCCACCAATGGCCAGATCGGTCACCTTCGGATGCAGGGCAACCAGGTCTTCAAGCACGCGGTGATCAACATCTCCGAGGCGGTGACGGCGGCGGCCCTCGACGCGGGGATCGAGGTCAGCGATGTCGACTGGTTCATTCCCCACCAGGCCAACCAGAGGATCCTCAACGGGGTCGCCAGCCGGCTGGGTCTGGATGAGTCCAAGGTCATCTCGACCGTGGCGGAGCATGCCAACACCTCGGCCGCCTCCATCCCCCTGGCCCTGGCGCAGGGCATTGCCGACGGCCGGATCCGGCCCGGGCAACTGCTCCTCATGGAAGCCATGGGGGGCGGCCTGACCTGGGGCGCCTGCACCGTCCGGCTCTGAACCCCGGCCCAATCGTTAACATCGGGCTTGATGGGCCTGACTTGAAAGGCTTATCTGGCGAACGGCTGGTTTTTCCCGGCCTATCGACTCACCTCGTCGGGAACCAAGGCGATGAACGGATCCACAGTCACCCGGGCGGATCTTGCCGAGGCCGTCCATGAGGAGGTAGGCCTGACCCGCCAGGACTGCGCCGAGCTCGTGGAGCGCACTCTCGAGCTGACCGCCCAGGCCCTCGAGCGGGGCGAGCAGGTGAAGCTTTCGGGGTTTGGCGTCTTCCAGGTCCGCGCCAAGCGTGCGCGCATGGGTCGCAACCCCAAGACCGGCGCGCCCGCCGCGATCGAACCCCGCAGGGTCATCGGTTTCCGCGCCAGCCAGGTGATGAAGGCGCGGATCGA
>CAIMLY010000249.1 GCA_903842425.1 uncultured Alphaproteobacteria bacterium
GGCCTGACCCGGATCAGTTGATCAGGACGTTCTGCATCAGGAGCCGGGCGCCCGGCTGGCCGACGGTGGCGTCGACCTGCTTCTGCAGCTGGGGCGCCAGCAGGTCGAGGTCCGGCGGGGCGCCGGCACCCAGGTTGGAGGTGAAGAGGCCCAGCCGCCGGGAGAGGTCCGAGCGCAGGCGCGGGATCATGAGCTGGACCCGCGCCCGAAGCTTGGGGTCGGGAACGTCCAGGGCGCTCTCCACCGAGATCACCCCCCGGGTCCGGTTCGAACGGATGATGTTCGCATTGAGGACCGGGAGGCGGACAAGGCTGACCTCCGACTTGCCGCCGGCCGCCGGCGCGGGACCCGCCGCCCGGGCGGGCGACGCCGAGACGAGGGCCAGGAGCCCGAGAAGGGTGCGCCGGAGCATGTCGCCTGTCTCGCCGATTATGGTTAGCGATCTCTTTACGCCCCGCCCCGCAGACTCACGGTCGATTCGAAGTCGCCCGGAGAACCGCGTTGAACCGCTTCACCACAGACGCCGGCGAACTGGAGGGCAAGACCGTCCTCGTCACCGGCGGGACGGGCTCCTTCGGCCGGCGTTTCATCGACACCGTCCTTGAGCGGGCCCAGCCCCGGAAGCTGATCGTCTTTTCCCGGGACGAACTGAAGCAGCACGAGATGCAGGTGGAGATGGCGGCGCGCTTCCCACCGGAGAAGATGAGCCGGATGCGCTTCTTCCTGGGCGACGTCCGGGACCGCCAGAGGCTCACCCTGGCCCTGAGGGGCGTCGACGTGGTCGTCCACGCCGCGGCGCTCAAGCAGGTCCCCGCCGCCGAGTACAACCCCTCCGAGTTCATCCAGACCAACGTGCTCGGAGCGGAGAACATCGTCTGGGCCGCCCTGGCCAACCGGGTGGGCAAGGTCATCGCCCTGTCCACCGACAAGGCGTGCAACCCGGCCAACCTGTACGGCGCCACCAAGCTCGCCTCGGACAAGACCTTCGTGGCGGCGAACAACCTGTCGGGCGACATCGGCGCCCGCTTCGCCGTCGTCCGCTACGGCAATGTCGTGGGGTCCCGCGGGTCTGTGGCGCCCCTCTTCAGCCGGCTGATCGCAGAGGGCGCCCGGGACCTGCCGATCACCGACCCCCGCATGACCCGGTTCTGGATCACCCTGAACCAGGGCGTGGACTTCGTCCTGTCCTCCCTGGCCCTGATGCGCGGCGGCGAGATCTTCGTGCCCAAGATCCCGTCCATGAAGATGACCGACCTGGCGGCGGCCATGGCGCCGGGCCTGCCGATCCGGGTCATCGGCATCCGCCCCGGAGAGAAGCTGCACGAGATGATGATCTCGGCGGACGACGCCCGGCACGTGGTGGACCTCGGCGACCGCTACGCCATCGAGCCGGCCTTCGTGGAGTTCTCGCGCGAGTCCTTCGCCGGCGCCCACCCGACGGTGGCGGACGGCTTCTCCTACGCCAGCAACACCAACGACGAGTGGCTCAGCCACGAGGGGCTCCTGAGCCTGCTCGGCGAGGGCGCTGCAGGCCTCTCCGCGACCTCCGGGGCCTGAGGTGGCGGACCGGCCCTTCCTCCCCTACGGCCGGCAGGACATCGACGCGGAGGACATCGCCGCCGTCGTCGAGGCCCTGGGGTCCGACTTCCTGACCACGGGCCCCCGTGTGGAGGCCTTCGAGCAGGCCTTCGCGGCGGCTGTCGGAGCCCCCTTCGCCGTAGCCTGCTCGAACGGGACGGCCGCCCTGCACCTGGCGATGCTGGCCCTGGGGATCGGACCGGGCGACCGGGTGGCCGCGCCCTCCGTCACCTTCCTGGCCACGGCCAACTGCGCCCGCTTCGTGGGCGCCGAGGTCATCTTCACCGACGTCGACCCGGACACGGGCCTGATGACCCCGGAAACCCTTCGGCAGGCCCTCGACCAGGCGCCGGGCGGACCGGTGCGGGCGGTCCTTCCGGTCCACCTGCGGGGGGACGTCGCCGACCTGCCCGGCCTGGCCCGGGTTGCGCGGGCGGCGGGCGCCGTCCTGGTGGAGGACGCCCCCCACGCCCTGGGGTCCCAGGCCGACTTCGGTCAGGGCGCCGAAACGGTCGGCAACGGACGCTGGTCGGCGGCGGCGACCTTCTCCTTTCATCCGGTCAAGACCATCGCCACCGGCGAGGGCGGCATGGTGGTCACGGCGGACGGGGACCTGGCCGCGCGCCTGCGCCGGCTGCGCAGCCACGGCATGGAGCGCCCCCCGGGCGCCGATCCCTGGCTCTACGAGATGCGGGAACCGGGCTTCAACTACCGCCTGCCCGACATCCTCTGCGCCCTTGGCCAGTCCCAGCTGGGGCGGCTGCCCGCCTTCGCCGACCGGCGGCGGAAGCTGGCGGGGCTCTACGCCGACCGGCTGGCGCACCTGGGGCCCCACGTGCGCCTCGCCGCGACCCCCGCCTGGAGCCGGCCGGTCCTGCACCTCCTGACCGTCCTGGTCGACTTCCCGGCCCTCGATCGATCCCGGCGCCAGGTGGTCGAGGCCCTGGCGGCCGAGGGGATCGGGAGCCAGGTCCACTACATCCCCGTCCACGCCCAGCCCTACTATGTGCAGCGCTACGGCCCCCGGGACCTGCCCGGCGCCGCGGCCTGGTACCGCCGGTGCCTGAGCCTGCCCCTGTTCCCCGCCATGGCCGACGCCGACGTCGACCGCGTCGTCGAGGCCCTGTCGCGGGCCCTTGGCCTCGGCGCGCAGTGACCGCGCTTCCATTGCTCCCCCGGGGAGGCGTTGTCGGCGCAGCCGACCGGGGGAGTCGACGGTCTCGCCCCATTGAGGCCACGGACCTGCGGGACTAGGGTCGAATCGACGGCGACAGGAACAGACGCACCCATGGCCCGGATCACCCTGGTGGACGACGACGAGAACATCGTGACCTCGGTGAGCCTTGCGCTCGAGAGCCAGGGCCACGCGGTCAAGGCCTATTTCGACGGCGCCGCGGGCCTCGCGGCCCTCGAGAACGACCCGCCGGACCTGGCGATACTGGACGTCAAGATGCCGCGCATGGACGGCATGGAAGTGCTGCGCCGCCTGCGCCGGACCTCGGACCTGCCGGTGATCATCCTGACGTCCAAGGACGACGAGATCGACGAGCTCCTCGGGTTCAACCTCGGCGCCGACGACTACATGCACAAGCCCTTCAGCCAGCGCCTGCTCATCGAGCGGGTGAAGGCGGTCCTGCGGCGCGCCGGCGGGGGGGCGGAGGACGGCGGGGACGAGCCCGACGGGGCAGAGGCCAGGGCGCTCCGCCGCGGCAGCCTGACCCTCGACCCCGCCCGCCACGACTGCCTCTGGAACGGACGGCCGGTGAAGCTGACCGTCACCGAGTTCCTCCTGATCCAGGCCCTCGCCCAGCGCCCCGGCTTCGTGAAGAGCCGGGACAACCTGATGGACGCCGCCTACGACGACCAGGTCTATGTCGACGACCGCACCATCGACAGCCACATCAAGCGGATGCGCCGCAAGTTCCGGGAGGTCGACCCCGAGTTCGACGCGATCGAAACCCTCTATGGCGTCGGATACCGCTACCGCGAGTCCTGAGCCGGCGCCCCGGCGGCGGTGGCGCGGGCCGCCCTCGTCGCGGCTCGGCCGGCTCATCCTCGCCCTCAACCTCCTCGGCCTGGCGATCCTCATCGTCGGCTCCCTGGTGCTCAACGAGCTGCGCCGGGGGCTGGTGGAGGCGCGGATCGACAGCCTGACGACCCAGGGCGAGCTGATCGCCACCCTGATCGACCAGGCGGCCACCGTCGGCGAACCCGTCCCCGCCCTGGATCCCGCCAGGGCCAGCGAGATCCTGCGGCTGCTCGCCAACCCCGGAGTCCAGAGGGCCCGGCTGTTCGACGCCCAGGGCCTCCTGGTCGCCGACAGCGACTGGATCGCCGACCGGGTGGAGCAGAAGCCCCTGCCGCCCGCCCGGCCAAGGGGCTCGCCCTCCGCCGGCGCCGACGACCGTCCCCGCGCCACGCCGGGTCGCGAAGCCCTGCGCGCCGAGGTCCTGAAGGCCCTGGAGGGCCGCCGGGTCTCCGGCGTCCGCCGGGCGGACCCCTCCGGTCGGGTCGTGTCCGTCTCCTTCCCCATCCGCCATGTCCAGGCGGTCCTTGGCGTCCTCACCGTCGAGGCCGGGGATGTGGACAGCATCATCGCCCGGCAGCGGGCGGCCCTGACGCCCTTCATCCTGCTCTCCATCGGCGTAACCCTGCTGTCCTCGGCCCTGCTCACCAGCCTGGTCGCCCTGCCGGTCCGGCGGCTGGCGCGGGCGGCGGACCGGGTGCGCCTGTCCCGGGTCCGATCCATCTCCCTGCCGGACCTGTCGCGTCGGCGGGACGAGCTGGGCGACCTGACACGCGCCCTGGAGGCCATGACCGACGCCCAGTCCGAGCGGATGGGGGCCATTGAGCGCTTCGCCGCCGACGTGGCCCACGAGATCCGCAACCCCCTGACCTCCCTGCGCTCGGCCGTCGAGACCCTGGACCTGGTGTCGGACCCCGACGCCCGGGCGCGCCTGAACGGGGTCATCCGGCAGGACATCCAGCGCATGGACCGCCTGGTGACGGACATCTCCAACGCCTCGCGCCTGGACGCCGAGCTGTCCCGGGAGGCGCCGCGCCCCTTCGACCTCGGCCGGCTGCTCGAGGACATTGTCCAGGCCTACGCCGCGGCCCGGCGCGACGGCGAGCCCGAGGTCCTCCTGTCCGGCGCCGGGGCCGAGGCCCCGGTCCTCGGCCGCGAGGGGCCCGCCGGCCAGGTCTTCCGGAACCTGGTCGACAACGCCCGGTCCTTCAGTCCACCGGGGGGAACCGTGCGCCTGTCCCTGCTCCGCGAGGGCGGGACGGCGGTGGTCCGGGTCGATGACGACGGGCCGGGCATTCCGCCCGAGAACCTCGAGACCGTGTTCGAACGGTTCTACACGTCACGGCCCCGGGGGACCGCCTTCGGGGGGAACTCCGGACTCGGGCTCTCCATCGCCCGGCAGATCGTCGAGGCCCAGGGCGGGACGCTGGCGGCGGAAAATCTCATCGACGCCGGAGGGGAGCGGGCCGGTGCGCGGTTCGTCGTGCGCCTGCCCCTCCGGCCCGGCGCATGAACCCGGTCCTCCACGCCGGCCTCATGGCCCTGCGCCTGCGGGGCCGCTGGCGGGGCGTCCTGGTGCAGGGCCCTTCGGGATCCGGGAAGAGCGACCTGGCCCTGCGGGCCCTGGACGCCGGCTTCCGCCTGGTGGCGGACGACCGGACCGTCGCCTGGGCCAGCGGCGGGGCCGTGTACGGTCGGGCGCCGGACCTCCTGTCCGGTCTCCTGGAGGTGCGGGGTCTGGACGTGGTCCGGGTCCCCGCCCTCGACTTCTGCCGGATCGACCTCGCCGTGTCGGCCGGAGATCCCGAACGCCTGCCGGAGCCCGCGACCCTGGACCTGGCGGGGGGACGGGTCCCCCATCTTGTCCTGCGCCTGACAGACGCCTCGGCGCCACACCGCCTCAGGGAAGCGCTTTGCCGTCTTGGAGGCGGCCGGGAAGAGTCGTATCAAGTCTGCCTTCCGGCGCCGGCGGCGCCCGTACTGGGTGAGTCCCCCCCTTGAGAGCCTTCTGATGATCGGCCTCGTCATCGTGACCCACGGTCGTCTCGCCGAGGAGTTCCTGCTGGCCATGGAGCACGTGGTCGGGCCCCAGTCCGGGGTGGCGGCCATCTGCATCGGCCCGGACGACGACATGGAGAAGCGGCGCCGGGACATCCTGTCGGCCTGTGGCCGGGTCGATGTCGGCAGCGGCGTGATCCTGCTGACCGACATGTTCGGCGGCACCCCCTCCAACCTCGCCATCTCGGTCATGGAACAGACCCGGGCCGAGGTGATCGCCGGACTCAACCTGCCCATGCTGATCAAGCTGGCCAGCGTCCGGACCCGGCTGGACCTCGCCAGCTGCGTCGCCCAGGCCCAGGAAGCGGGGCGCAAGTACATCTCGGTCGCCTCCTACGTCCTGGCGGGGGACAAATGACCACCCGCGCCCGGGTGGAGATCATCAACAAGCGCGGTCTTCACGCCCGCGCTTCCGCCAAGTTCGTAAAGACCGCCACCGGCTTCGACGCCGAGGTCCGGGTGGCCAAGGACGGCGCCGAGGTGGACGCCCGGTCGATCATGGGACTGATGATGCTGGCCGCCGGGCCGGGCTGCTGCATCGACATCACGGCCGAGGGGCCCGAGGCGGAAGCCGCACTGGCGGCCCTCGTCGCCCTGGTCGCCGCCCGCTTCGACGAGGACGAATAGCCCGCGCGGAGGGTCCATGACGCCCGAGGTGGAGATCAAGTTCGCCTGCCCCCCCGACGCCATGGAGGCGGCGCTCCGGCAGGTCCTGCAGGCGCCGCCCCGGGACCGGACCCTCCTGTCCTTCTACTACGACACCCCCGATGAAGCTCTCGCCGCCAACGGGGCCTCCCTGCGCCTGCGCTCGGAGGCGTCCGGCCGGACCGTCCAGACCCTGAAGACAGGTCGGGGCCTGGCCCGGGACGAAATCGAGGCCGACGTCGAGCCCGGACGCCTGGACCTGTCGTGGCCGGCGCTCGCCGGGATCGCCCCGGACCGGCTGGCGCCCCGATTCTCCGTGCAGGTGCGGCGGCGCAGCGGCGTGGTCGAGGTCGGCGCCTCCCGGGTCGAGGCGGCCTTCGACGAGGGCGAGATCCGGGCGGGGGACCGCAGCGCCAGGGTCTGCGAGGTCGAACTGGAGCTCCTGGAAGGCGACCGCGGGGACCTGTTCGCCCTGGCGCGGAGCCTCGCGTCGGAGCTGCCCCTGACCCTCTCGCTCCGCACCAAGGCCGCCAGGGGCGCCGACCTGGCGGCGGCGCGCGTCTGGCCCCGGGCGGCGCCGGTCGTCCTCGCGGGGGACCTCACCACGGGCGACGCCCTGCGCCAGGCCCTGCTTGCGGCCCTGGGCGAGGCCGCGTTCCGGGCGCGGGACACATCGGAGTCGCCCACGCCCGAGGCCGTCCACCAGTTGCGCGTCGCCCTGCGGCGGATGCGAAGCCTGGTCTCGGTCTTCGGCCGGCGCCTGGACAGGTCGGGGGCGGAACCCGTGCGGGCGGGCCTGAGGGACCTGTCCCGGGCCTGCGGCGAGGTGCGGGAACTGGATGTCCTGGCCGGGATGGGGCCTTCCGGCCCGGCCCTCGACGCCGCACTCCCGGCGGCGCGGCGCAAGGCCGCCGCGCGCCTCTGCGCCCGCCTTGCGGCGGCGCCGGCCCGACTGACCCTGCTGGAAGGCCTGTTCCTGGCCGAGACCGGCGACTGGCGCGGCGCTCCGGCGAACGCCGGGGCGGCGGCGGAAGGCCTGGGCGCCGACCTCGGCCGGCGGTGGCGACGCATCGGGCGGGAGGGCCAGGAGGCGGAAGGCCTGGAGCCGGAGGCGCTCCACGCCCTGCGCCTCCGCATCAAGGCCTTCCGCTACGCTTTCGCCGCCTTCGAGGCCCCGGGCTGGCGAGGGTCGGCGACCGCCTTCAGGGACGGTCTCCGGAAGGCCCAGGACGCCCTCGGCCTCCTGAATGACGCCCGGGGGGCGGAAGGCGTCCTCGACGGCCTCGACCTCGACGCAGAGGGCCGGCGGGAGGCGCGCAGGCTCGTGGCGCGGCTCCGTCACCGGGGCGATGCGCGGCGGGCCCTGAAGGCCGTCGACCAGCTCGTCCGGGGACCCGCGCCGCCCTTCACATAAAGCATCCTTTATGTCCCGGTTGCGACCGGGGGCGGCCGGGCGTATAGGACCCTCCAGGCGGCGAAGGCCCGCGCGACAGGAATCCCGACATGACCGACTATGTGGTGAAGGACATTTCCCTGGCCGAGTTCGGCCGCAAGGAGATCGCGATCGCCGAGACCGAGATGCCCGGCCTGATGGCCGTGCGCGCAGAGTTCGGCCCCTCCCAGCCGCTGAAGGGCGCCCGCATCGCCGGCTCCCTGCACATGACCATCCAGACGGCGGTCCTGATCCAGACCCTCGAGGCCCGGGGCGCCGAGGTGCGCTGGGCCTCCTGCAACATCTTCTCCACCCAGGACCACGCCGCGGCGGCCATCGCCGACGCCGGCACGCCCGTCTTCGCCACCAAGGGCGAGACCCTGATGGAGTACTGGGACTACGCCCACCGCATCTTCGAGTGGGCCGACGGCGGCTATCCCAACCTGATCCTCGACGATGGCGGCGACGCCACCCTGCTCTGCGTGCTGGGGCCCAAGGCCGAGACGGACCCCTCGGTCCTGGACCACCCGCAGAACGAGGAGGAAGAGGCCCTCTACGCCGTGATGAAGCGGTACCTGAAGGAGAAGCCCGGCTTCTACACCGCCATCCGCAACGCCATCGGCGGCGTCTCCGAGGAGACCACCACGGGGGTCCACCGCCTCTACCAGATGGCCGAGCGGGGCGAGCTGCCCTTCCCCGCCATCAACGTCAACGACAGCGTCACCAAGTCCAAGTTCGACAACCTCTACGGCTGCCGCGAGAGCCTGGTGGACGCCATCCGCCGGGGCACGGACGTCATGCTGTCGGGCAAGGTCGCCGTGGTCCTGGGCTATGGCGACGTGGGCAAGGGCTCGGCGGCCAGCCTGCGCAACGGCGGCGCCCGGGTCATCGTCACCGAGATCGACCCGATCTGCGCCCTGCAGGCGGCCATGGAGGGCTATGAGGTCCAGACCATGGAAGACGTCGCCGACAAGGGCGACATCTTCGTCACCGCCACGGGCAACAAGGACGTCCTCACCGTCGACCACATGCGGCGGATGAAGAACAACGCGATCGTCGCCAACATCGGCCACTTCGATTCCGAGATCCAGATCGCGGGCCTGCGCAACTACCGCTGGGACAAGATCAAGGACCAGGTCCACCACGTGGAGTTCCCGGACGGCAAGAAGATCATCGTCCTGTCCGAGGGCCGGCTGGTGAACCTGGGCAACGCCACGGGCCACCCCAGCTTCGTGA